>USLO01000005.1 GCA_900555515.1 uncultured Collinsella sp. | reverse complement strand
GCCTCCGTAGCTCAGGGGATAGAGCACCGCTCTCCTAAAGCGGGTGTCGACGGTTCGAATCCGCCCGGGGGCACCAGGGAATATGACGGCGTCGCGGGAGCGGCGCCGTTTCTGGTTTGCGGGGGCCGCCGTGCTGCTCGCCCGTGGGGGACTGGCATCTGTTTCCTAGAGTGCGCTGCGGTAAATCTTTCTCGCGTTGTCCAGCGTGAGCTTCCTGAAGCTGCCGAAGAGCTCTCCGCGGTTGATCTTGAGGCCCGGAATCATCTTTTCGATATCGTCCTCGGTGACTCCGAACTCCGATAGCGCGTGCGGCATTCCCAGCGAGACGAAGAAATCCTGCAGCTCGTCGATGGTCGCTTCGACCGCGTACTCGATTGCCTGCTCGGGGGTTACCTCCACATCGAGCTCGTCCGCGTCCGAATCGATGGGTTCGATGCCAAGGGCCTGGGCGCTGAACTCCAGGAAGCGCTCAGGGTGCTCTCGCCATACGTAGCGCATCCAGGCGGGGAAGATGACGGCGAGGACGGCGCCGTGCGTGATCTTGGTGTCCAGTGCGGATAGCTCGTGCTCAAGGCCGCGGCAGGTCCAATCGCCGTCGCGCAGGGCGTTATGGGCGAGCGTACCCACCCACATGATCTCGGCGCGGGCGTCGTAGTCATCGGGGTTCTCCATCACCTTGGGCGCCGCCTCCCTCGCGGCGCGCACTAGCCCGCAGGCGATGTTGTCGGTTACGCCCACGGCGGGCTCGCCGGAGAAGAGTCGCTCCATGATATGGGCGATCATGTCGGTCACTCCCGCGGCGGTCTGGCAGGCGGGCAGGCTGAAGGTCAGCTCCGGGTCGAGGAAGGCGATGGCCGGGCGGTTGAGGTCCGTGTTAATGCTGCATTTGAGGTGCTCCTCGTCGTTGCTGATAACGCAGGAGTTAGAGGCCTCGGAACCGGATGCGGGGATGGTCACCACGCAGGCGACGTCGATGCGGTCGGCGGGAACGGAGCGCTTGCGGAAGAAGTCCCATACGTCGCCGTCGTATACCGCCCCAGTGCGATGGCCTTCGCGCAGTCCATGACGGAGCCGCCGCCCACGGGCAGGATGATGTCGGCGTCGTTTGCTCGTGCGAGCTCGACGCCTTCTCGTGCCAAGCCTATTTCGGGGTTTGGACGCACCCCTCCAAGCCCGATGTGCTCCACGCCCGCGGCATCGAGCGATGCCCTCACGCGGACGAGCGTTCCGCAGCGAACTGCGGAACCCCTGCCGTAGACAATGAGCGCTCAGCGGTAGCCGGAGGCGGACAGAGTCCCCCAACCTTGTCGGTCGCTTTTCGCCCAAAGACAAAGCGGGTGGGGGAGTAGAAGGAGAAATCGTTCATGGAGCTCCAATCTGGCGTTTCGCCCTACATGCGCGGAGGAGTTTTTCGGGCGCATCGCCTGCGTTCGCGTCGCAATCTCGGCGGCGCGGTGCGGTCCGTGGATTCCATCGTATCGCCCGCGGCACCCCTTACCGACGATTGAGGCGAGTCTGCATTTCGCGGCGCGACGTCCACCTGGCGGACGATATCCGTTCGCGACACGTGGCCGTCCCGGTCGCAATAGCGTATGCGCACCGGGTTGCCGAGATGGGCCTGCGACCCCTTCTCCTGATGCGAGCGCGCGAGACGGGCGAGCAGCGGCGCGAGCACCTGCTCGACCGTCTCCTCCCGATACCACGCCGCCACGGGCAACCCGTTCACGTCAAACCCGTACGTTCGCCATGCCATTCGCCTCGCCGCCTTCGCCGAACGAAACCGCGTATCCAGACCGCCGGTCCCCCACCCAGCACTTCGACGAGCCTTCGCGCTCACTTCTGCGGTCGGGATGCGCCCGCGAGGCGCTCGGCAGGCAGCGCCATTTCCGCTCGCTGTGTCGAGCGCGAGTGTCGAGAAGTCGCCATATGCCACTCAGATGTAGCATGGAGTGCCGAAGTGCACGCGCCCGTGACGAAACACTGGCGCCAACCCGTTCCGCGCACCACCCCGCCCGTAAGGTGTGTGGCGAAAGGAGGACCAGCCGCATGAACATCCCCGAGACACAGAGCCTACCTCGATCGCATTCCGCACGAGCTTCTCTGACATTTCCGCCCATTACCACGTGGAGGTCCCCGTCGCGGAGATCGCCTACGCATACGACTACATCAATTCCCGGCATGCCCCGCGCAGGCAGGCCACGCTGAACGACGGGTCCGCGGCCCGGCAGGACGAATGACGCGCTTCGGCACAGGCCATGCCGAAACGCGTCACGCAAGCAAAGGAAGGAAGCCAACATCACATGAGCATCATCGCAGCACGCATCGACAACCGCCTGCTACACGGCATAGTGGCAACCCAGTGGGTACCCGAGTTCCGTCCGCAGCGTCTCATGGTCATCGATGACATCGTCGCCAACGACCCGACCAAGAAGGCCGCCATGCGGATGGCAAAGCCCTCGGGAGTCGCCCTCTCCATTATCAACAAGGAGACGGCTCTCACGAACTATCGGGCGGGCAAGTACGACGACCACACGGTCTTCATCGTGGCGCGAGACCCCCAGACCATCCTCGACGTCATACAGACGGGCCAGGTTGTTCCCACACTCGTGGTCGGAGGCACAGTCTTTCCCGAAGAGGGGTCAGACGCCGTCCAGGTGAGCAGTCGCGCCTACGTCACCAAAGACGAGCTGCCCGCATATCGAGCGATTGCTGGCACCGGCTGCGACATCACCGTTCGCTATGTGCCGGCCGACAAGCCCGTAGAGCTCTCCAGCATCATCACGCTTTAGCAAGGGAGTGAACTTATGACACCATCCATCATCCAGATAGCCGTCGTTACACTCATCGCCTTCATCTACGGAGCCGAGAAGAACGCGGGACAAATTCTCACGAACATGTCCGTCACGCCAGCATGGTTCGTCGGACTTGCGCTCGGCGACCCCGTAACCGGCCTCGCCGTCGGCGCCATCGTCCAACTCATGAGCCTGGGCGTGGCGGCCATGGGAGGAGCCTCCGTCCCCGACTATCCCACTGCCGCCATCATTGGCGCCGTCGTTGCCATCACCTCGGGTCAGGAGGCGAGCGTCGGCGTTGCCGCCGGAATCGCAGTCGGCATGCTCGGCCTTCAGCTCGACGTCATCGCCAAGACGGCAAACGGCTTCCTCGGGCGTACCTCGCAGCGCTTTGCCGAAGAGGGCAAGTACTCGCAGATGAAGAGCGTACTTTTCCTCGGTCCGGTCTTCTATGGCCTTACGGCGGCCATCCCCACGTTTGCCGTACTGCTCTTTGGCGCCGATGCCGTCAACGCTTTCCTCTCCGTCATGCCCTCCTGGTTCACGACCGGCCTCTCCATCGCCGCCGGTATCCTCCCCGTCGTCGGCCTTGCGATGCTTCTGTCCTTCATGCCAATGAAGAAATTCATCGCCTACGCCATCGTTGGCTTCGTTCTGGCCGCCTACCTGCAGATAAGCATTCTCCCCATTGCCCTGCTCGGTGCCGCCGCGGCCATCGAGTACTACAAGTCGCACAGCAATCCGTCCGTAAACGCCCTCGACGCTGGAGGTCTGGAAGATGAGTAACGAAGTTAACGCCACCAAGGCAAACGAAGCGCCAACCCGCCTGGCAGACGGAACGTACCAGCCAGTCCTCACCGTTTCCGATCTCGACCGTTGCGGCCGCCGCTGGATGCTCGGCGCGTCCATCTATAACTATGAGTCCCAGTGTGCCCCGGCGGTCATGTTCGCAACCGAACCCGCCCTGCGCAAGATCTATGCAGGAGACGAGGAGGGCTACCGCAGGTCACTTCTGAGCACCTATCGCTATTACAATGCGACTCCCCAGGTAAGCGGCCTGCTCCTCGGCGCCGGCCTAGCCTTGGAGGACAAGGGGCACAATGACGCCATCGACGCGGTCCAAGACCTTAAGATTGGCCTCATGGGCTCCCTCTCAGGAGTCGGCGATACGATCTTCGCCATCCTCATTCCCACCATCTTCGGCTCCATCGCCGCCTACATGGGACAGGCGGGAAACCCCGTCGGCGTGCTTCTCTGGCTCGCCGTCGCCATCGCCATCTTCGTATGGAAGCTCTTTGACTGGCGCATAGGCTATAAGTTCGGCGACAAGCTCTTCACGACCCTTGCCGAGAAGATGTCCGTTTTCACCGAGTCGACGTCGGCACTTGGCATGATGGTCGTCGGTGCGCTCATCCCCACCGTCATCAAGGTCTCGTGTGGTCTCACGTTCACCATGGGTGACGTCACGCTCGACGTCCAGACGGGCATCCTCGACCAAATCATGGTCGGCATGCTGCCCGTAATAGCCACAGCCATCGTCTACGCCCTCGTCAAGCGCAAGGTCAGCATCAACAAGATTGTCCTCGGCATCCTCATCATCTCGTGGGTGTGCGCGGCTTTCGGCATTCTTGCTGCCTAGCCTAGGGCTAGACCAACCCACAAAGGACGCATTATGAGGCACATCATCATTGCATCGCACTACGGCCTGGCAGCCGGACTCGGAGACACGCTCAAGGCCATCATAGGACCGGGGCACGACATCAGGGTTGTCTGCGCGTTTACAGACGAAACCCCGCTCGAGGAGAAGCTCGCCAGCGCATTCGAGGGCATCGCCGAAGATGACGAGACCCTCGTTCTCACCGACATCCTTCAGGGCAGCGTAAACCAGCTCGTAGCCTGCTCGGCTCCGCGAGGCGCGTTCATAGTGACCGGCGTAAACCTTCCCGTGGCCCTCGAGCTCTCGCTCCACGCCGGACAGCTTACTCCCGATGTGGTGAGGCATGTCGTCACCCAAGCCAAAGAGCAGCTCGTCTACCTCGGAGATCTTACTCCGGACGTTGACGAAGAAGACGAATAGGAAAGACGCGACAGTAAGGAGGACGAGACATGCGCAAAGTCCCGACCAATAACCAGCACCTGTTCTACCAACCGAAGGACGTGTGGGTGGGAGACGTCATGCCCTTCGGCAAGGACGGCACGTTCTATCTATACCACCAGCGTGACACGCGCGACCCCGCTCCGCTTGCCGAAGGACAGCCCTTTGGGTGGTCGCTCGCGACCACCCAGGACTTCGTGACGTACCAGGAACACGGAACGGCGATCCCCCACGGCGGAGAAGACGACCAAGACCAGTTCATCTACGCCGGAACCGTTTACGAGGCAAAAGGGGAGGTACGCGCTTTCTATACCGGGTTCAACCGCAACTACCTGCGAGAAGGCAAAACGTCCCAGGTGCTCATGCAGGCGAAGGCCTGCTCGGATGATTATGCGACGTGGAAAAAGACGGGCGTTGCAGTAGAGCTCACGCCTCAGCCAGGATACGATGGGCGCAACTGGCGCGACCCTTTCGTAATATGGGATGACGACCGGAAGGAATACCTCCTCGTACTGGGCACGCGTAAGGGAGACGACCCCTCCAAAACCCTCCAAACTGGCAGGCTCGTTCACTTTACGTCGAAGGACCTCGAGCACTGGCAGTTCAAGGGCGACTTCTGGGCCCCCGGCCTCTACACCATGTTCGAAATGCCAGACATTTTTAAAATTGGCGATTGGTGGTACCTGGTCTACTCTGAGTACAGCGACGAGAACAAGATCGTCTACCGCATGAGCCGCGATCTCTACGGTCCGTGGGAGAAGCCGAGAGATGACGCCTTCGACGGGAGGGCGTATTACGCCGGACGGACCGCCTTCGACGGATCGCGCAGGATTCTGTCCGGCTGGGTCCCCACGCGCGAGAACGACGATGACCGGGCCAACTGGCTTTGGGGTGGCTCGTTTATGCCCCATGAGGTGTACCAGCGCCCCAATGGCACCCTCGGCGTTCGCCCTCCCCAAAGCATAAAGGATGCGTTCGAGTGCCCTGATGCCGTCCCGGATATCGAGCTTCGCGGAGACCACGAACGAACGGAGTGCGTAATCACCGAAAACGCAGGCGAGATCTTCTGCTTCGAGGCAGACGTGACGTTCAGGGACGCTTGCGACTTCTCAATTCGAGCCTACAAGAATCTCGAGACCGACGAGTCGTACGAATACCGCTTCGACCTCGACGCGAATCGGCTCTCGTTCGACAAGAGCCCCTGTTACAAGTGGTTCCGCGTAATGGATAAGGGGCTTTGGAGGCCAGTCTGGCTCGAGTCCGGGCGTTCTTACCACCTGCAGCTCATCGTTGACGACAACATCCTCGTCCTCTACCTCGACGGTACCGCACTCACGACACGCGTCTGCGAGAAGTTCGGCCACTCGCTTGCTGTTACGGTAACGAATGGCGAACTCAAACTGTCCAACATAGCCTTGGCGAAGGGGCTGCGCGAACAGGAAAAGTAAGCCAGTGAACCTCGTCGCCACAGCGACTCCCCCAGCAAAACACGCGAACAACGGGTCCGGCCGCATTCCGGCGACCGGACTCGTCCTGTGCCCTGATGGCACATGGCCCCGGGCTGCCGACAGCGAGGCGGCCTTAGGGGCCTCGCCTACAGATTCCTGAGTGCGTCGACGAGGGAGACCTTGCCCGCGGTGACCTCGTCGGCCTGCTTGATGACCTTTGCGGGCACGACGGCCACCACAGCGCCGGCGGCAGAGTCGATTCGAGCGATGTGGTCAGAGACGGAGCGAACGGCGAGCCGCTTGCCGACAGGGAGGCAGTCAAAGGTGGCAAAGCGCACTCCTACGGTTGGGATACGCCCGTGAGGCGCTCGGCGGACAGCGCTGTTGCCGCTCGCTGTGTCGAGCGCAGGTGTCGAGAAGTCGCCATATGCCACTACAGATGTATCATGGAGTGCCGAAGTTCACGTGCCCGTGACAAAACGCGGGCGCCAACCCGTCCCGAGCACCACCCCGCCCGTAAGGTGTGGGACGAAAGGAGGACCAGCCGCATGAACATCCCCGAGACACAGAAAGACCTGCTTGCCTACCTCGATCGCATCACGCGCGAGCTTGGCAGCACGCGGGGCGGGCGCATCCAGAACCGTCTCGACCACTTCACCACGGCATCTATAACCGACTCGCTCGCCATCTCGCGCAGCCTGGCAAGTCAGTATCTCAACGAGCTCGTGCGCGCTGGCCTCGTGGTGAAAGCAGGGGCACGACCGGTGTGCTACTTCCACCGCCGCTCCCTCGAACGCTTCTTCCAGTCTCGCATTGAGCGTAGCACCTACCCTTCGGTCGAGCAGCTCTTCGCCACGCTCGGAAACGGCGAGCGACTCGACTTCGACCGCGCAATCGGTCACGAGCTGAGCCTTGCGCCCTGCATCAGCCAGCTCTGCGCCGCGCTCAAGTACCCGCCAGCTGGCCTGCCCATCCTGCTCTGTGGCGCCTCGGGAACCGGCAAGGGTCTACTCGCCGAACTTGCCCTCGAATACGGCAAGAACGTCGGCGTCCTGCAGCAGGAAGCCAAGCTTGTGAGCATCGACTGCTCGCATTACGCAGACGATGCCCGCGCGCTCACTCACGACCTGTGCGCAGATGGCGGGCCTGCAGATCGGGCGAGCGGCGGCATCGTTTATCTCAAGGACGTCGACGCCCTCTCACCCGCTGCCCAGGACGCGCTCTTGGAGTGGGCCTCCGCACAGGCGGGCGCCATTGTGCCAGCCCCTGCTGTGCGCCTTATCTTTGCCACCTCAAACGAGGCAGACAGTACCGAGTGCCGCAGCCTCACGCGTCGCATCCCCATGTCCGCCCAGGTGCCGTCTCTGCGCGAGCGCACCCAGGAGGAGCGTGAGGAACTGACTCTCCACTTCCTCAAGGAGGAGGGCCGACGCATAGGACGCGACATCCTCATAAGTCGCGGAGCCTTCCGAGCCCTCGCCGGCACCAACTTCGAGGAGAACGTACGCGGCCTGCGCGACTGCATCACCAACTGTTGCGCCGAGGCCTATCTAGACACGAAGGGTGACAGCCTGGAGATTCGCACCTACCAGCTTCCCTCCGCAATCCTTGCCGGCTCCGCACTCGAGCGCAGCGAGAACGACATGCAGCTCATCGACACCACCCGGAGCATCCAAAGCCAGGCGGACGACCGCGCACGGCATGTACTCGACGCCATGCTGGAGCCATACGAGAGCTATCGCGAAGGCACGCTTGATGGGGGCGCGTGCAGCGCTCAGCTGGTGGAGCGAGCCCGCGACCTCGAGGACTACCTGGCGTTCGGGCAAAACCCGGGCCGCTCGAAGTCCGACGCATACGAGCAGATCGCCGACAGCGTCGTCACTTCCGTGAACGAACTCTACTCGATCGATTTGTCCCGAAAGAGCTCGCATCTAATCGCCCAGGGCATCTGCCTCCAGCTGTGGCCGCCCGCAAGCCTCTCGCGTTGGAAGAGCTCCCATGCAAGCGAGCTTTCCGGCATGCGCGGCGTCGTGGCCCAGCGCAACCGCTTTGCCGTTACTGTCTGCGCCTGCATCGCTGATGAACTCAAGGCCACGCTCGGCATCGCACTCGACGATCTCACGTGTCTGCTCGTCCTTGCGCATGCGGCACTCGCACTCGACCCGTCTAAGCGTCGTCGGAGCGTCGGTATCGTCCTCAGTCATGGCTACTCGACCGCCACGAGCATCGCCGACGCCGCCAATCGGATTCTTGACACGAGGGTCTTCGAGGCCATCGACATGCCCTACGACCAGAAGGTTACGGACGTCGCTGTTCCTCTTCAGCAAATCATCGACCGCTTCTCCTACGCAGACGAGGTCGTCATCCTCGTGGACATGGGATCGCTCCAGGATATTTATAAGAGTCTGGAATCCACCTCCGGCATGACGCTCGGCATCATAAACAACGCCTCTACCGGCCTTGCGGTGGAGGTTGGCGCCGGACTTATCGCGGGTCGCTCCGTGCGAGAGGTTCTCGACGATGCTGCGGCAGCTTGCACCTGTAATTATCACATCGTGGCGCGCAACGCCCGACCGGACGCGATTGTCTTCTGCTCCGAAGGCGGACTTGACGCAGCTGCGCGGATCCGCGATCTCGTGGCGCAGAGCCTGCCTGGCGAGTCCCCCGCGCGGCTTGTCGCCGTTGACTGGCGGCAGCTCGCCAATAACGGATCTGAGGATGCCGCCTTCTCCCAGTACAACGTGCGCTCGGTCATCGGCACGGACAATCCGCACGCCGACGGAGTCCCGTTCATTTCGCTCGAGGAACTCATCGCCGGCGAAGGAACGGCCCAGATAGACCGCGCCTTCGCACGCTTGCTCGACGCTGACAGCTTGCGCACGTTCCACCAGAATCTCGTCAAGAACATGACCCTCAGGAACGTGGTCGAGTCCATCACAATCCTTAACCCCAACAAGCTCTTCGGCGAAATCGAGAGTGCCGCAGAGCGGCTCCAGCAGCTCACCGGAGACGTGATTGGCGCTCGTGTGAGCATGGGGCTCTACGTGCACCTGTGTTGTCTCGTGGAGCGCCTCGTGACCAGAAGCCCCATCGAGAACTACGCAGACGAGCAGCGCTTCGCCAATGAACACAACGATTTCGTCGAGGCATTCCGCACGAGCTTCTCTGACATTTCCGCCCATTACCACGTGGAGGTCCCCGTCACGGAGATCGCCTACGCATACGACTACATCAATTCCCGGCATGCCCCGCGCAGGCAGGCCACGCCGAACGATGGGCCCGCGGCTCAGCAGGACGAGTGACGCGCCTCGCAAGCAAAGGAAGGAAGCCAACATCACACGAGCATCATCGATCGCTGCGTGCAAGGCGGCGGGCCTCACCGTGTTCGCCAAGCGCGAGGAGCGTTTTGGTTTTTCGCAAGCAAATGCGGACGAAATCAGCGACCAGATTCCCGATACGCTCAAACATGCAGGGCCCCTATGTGTTTAACCTCATTTTTCCGTGTGCGGTAGAATGGAGTCGTTGAGATCGCGAACGCCTTAAAGGGAGAGTTTTTGTGGATGCGCATCTGGATGGGGGCTCTTCCGCCCCGCTGTATCAACAGGTGCTCGATTTGCTTAAGAGCGATATCGAACAGGGGACATATCCCGTTGACTCGCAGATTCCAACGGAACTTGAGCTTTCTAAGATGTACGGCGTGGGAAGGGTCACGGTTCGCCGCGCAATAGAGGAGCTTGTGGGCGAGGGGTATCTCACCAAGCGGCAGGGGCGTGGTACGTTTGTGACCGCGACAAAGATAATTCGCAAGGTGCATCAGAAGGACGATGTTCAGAGTTTTACCCAAGCATGCGCTGAAAACGGCATGAAGGCGGGCGCTCGCGTCGTTGCCCGCAAGACCGTTGCCGCCGATCGCGACCTCGCTTCTTTCTTTGGCTTGGATGAAGGCTCTGACCTCATCTTGGTCTCACGCGTGCGTACCGCAGACGGCGTGCCGGTCCTGTTCGAGAACAACTACTATCCTGTCGATGGATTCGAATTTCTCAAAGATATCGGTCTCTCCAATTGTTCGATATTCGAGGCCGTGGGGGAGCGTACGGGTAGGTATCCCTGCTCGTCCGATCCCTGCAGGCTGGAGATCGCCCGTGCGGGAATTGATGCCGCCCGCGAGCTCAAGGTCCCAGTAGGGGAGCCGCTGTTCTTCATGAACGCGGGCTTTCTCGATTCCAACGGAGAGCGCTTCTGCTATGGCAGACAGTACTACGTGGGTTCGCGCTACAGCTTCGATATCTAGCGGCTCTGTCTCACACAGCGCTGTTCTCGTATTGCCGCGGCAGGTCCGTTTAGCGCGTAAAAGTTACCACTTATAGAACAACCTAATATGTTTCTTGACCGACGCCTTCATGCAGGTTATACATAGAACAACCTAAGATGTTTGCCTATACGTGAAGGATTTTTGGCAAGCATCGTTGCTCTGGCAGGAGGTTAAGAATGCCGGATGCCAAACAGGAGAAGCCCAAGCGCAGATTCCATCTCCAGCTTCCCCATGTGTACACCATCGCGTTCATGCTGATCGTGTTCTTCGCGGTGCTCACATGGATCGTCCCATCGGGTCAGTTCGACCGCCAGACCATTCAGACGGCCGCGGGCGAGCGAGAAGTCGCCGTAGCCGGAACGTACCAAGAGGTCGACAAGGTCTACACCGATTCGGAGACGGGGGAGACCGTCGATCTGCGACAGGGCATCGATGCCGTCCTGCAGGCTCCCGCCAAGGGCATTCAGGCTGCGGCCGATGTCGTCGCGTTCGTCCTGCTGATCGGCGGATCGTTCGCCATCGTCACCAAGACCAACGCCCTAAACGCCGGCATGAGCCGCGTGATCAAGAAGCTGAAGAACAAGGACATCTTGATCATCCCCATCTCCATGATCCTGCTCTCGATCTGCGGCACCACGTTCGGCATGTCCGAGGAGGCGCTGCCGTTCTACGCGATCTTCATCCCCATCATGCTGAGCATCGGGTATGACTCCATGACCGCGTTCATCATCTGCTTCCTCGGCCCCAACCTTGGTTACTGCGCATCCACTATTGATCCTTTCAACGTGCTGATCGCCCAGGGCGTTATCGGCATCGAGGGAAATCCCCAGCTTTGGCTCCGCGCCATCCTGTGGGTCATCTTCACCGCCGCGGGCATTTTCTGGGCCATGCGCTACGCGCGCCGCGTCAAGCTCGATCCCAAGTCCTCCATCACCTATGAGGACGATAAGCAGAAGCGCATCGAGTTCTCTGTCACCGATGCCTCTATCGAAGAGGAGTTCACGCTTCGCCACAAGCTCGTCCTCATTGATTTCGCGGTCGGCATGGGCGTTATCGTGTGGGGCCTCGTTACCCAGGGCTGGTATATGGACGAGATCTCCATGGTGTTCCTGGCCATGGGCCTTCTTGCCGGCATACTCGGCGGCCTGGACGAGAAGACCATTGCGGAGGAGTTCGTCCGCGGAATCGCCGACTTCGCCTACGCAGCCTGCATCATCGGCATCGCCCGCGGCATCCTGGTCGTCGCAGAGGGCGGAATGATCATCGACTCTATTCTTAACTGGCTCGTCGGACTCCTTGCGGGCGCTCCGTCCTTCATCTATACCACCTTCATGTACATCGTCCTCGGCCTGCTTTCGCTGCTGGTTCCTTCCAGCTCCGGCCTCGCTGCACTCACCATGCCCGTCATGGGCCCGCTGACCGAGCTTATGGGCCTCAATCCCGGGGCTGCCGTCACCGCTCTGCAGTTCGCGAACCAGACCGTCAACACCATCAGCCCCGTTGCGGGCATGACCGTCGCGGGTCTTGCCGTGGCGAAGATCTCCTTCGGGCAATGGTGGAAGACCATCTGGAAGTTCTTTATCTTCATGGTTCTGTTCGGATTGGTCGCGACTGTGATCTCCGGCCTACTGCCGATGTAGGAGGTGCCCAGCATGGATTTAAGCGCTTCCACACCCCGTCTGCGTCGCGAGCAGGTCGCCGGCATGAACATTCACTACATCATGTGGTCGCTCGATTACTTCCTTGATGCTCAGCAGCGCCTTGGCTTCAAAACCATCGAGCTTTGGGCGGCCGAGCCGCACGTGACGCTGGACCACACGGGGTATTTCGAGGCCGACGAGCTTCGCCGCAAGATCGAGTCCCGCGGACTCTCCGTGAGCTCCCTGTGTCCGGAGAACGTGGTGTATCCGTGGCAGTACGCTGCCAGAAAGCCCCTCCACGCGCAGCGGAGCCTCGCTTACTTTAAGCACGGCATCGAGCTCGCCGAGGTGCTCGGCGCCCCGTATATGTCCATCAACTCCGGTTGGGGCGATTGGGACGAGGACCGCGAGGAGGCTTGGAAGCGCTCTGCCGAGCACTTGGCGATTCTTGCGGACTATGCCGGCGAGCACGGCGTGACCCTCTGCATGGAGAGCCTGAGGCCGGAAGAGAGCAACTTGGTGGTTACACTCGCGGACGCCAGGCGCATGCTTGACCAAGTAGCCAGCCCGCACCTTACTCCAATGGTGGACACTACCGCTATGGGAGTCGCCGGCGAGAGCCTTGAAGAGTGGTTTGCCGAGTTTGGCGATGGTGCCATAAGGAACATGCGCTTCATTGATGGCGACCCATATGGCCATCTGGTTTGGGGCGATGGAAAGCACAGTATGGACGATTTCGTACGCGTCCTCAACGCGCATGGGTTCGAGGGCTATCTTGGTCAGGAGATCACCGATGGAAGGTATTTCGATGATCCCGCAGCAGCGGACCGGCACAACATGGACGCCTTCGAGAGGTATTTTGTCGACTAGCGCGTAGCTCCCATTCGCGTGGGGAAGTCAACACGCTTGACGAGAAGACTCGCAGTAAACGTTGGCGGATTCGTCCGCCGTATCGAAAGGAAGAATAACAATGAACGCACATGATCTTATCGCCGACGCAATCGCTGAAACGGGCGGTTTCGATAGCGTCTTCTGGGTTGCCTGCGGCGGCTCCCTCATCGACCTGCTGCCCGCCCACGAGCTGCTCAAGCGCGAGGCGACTACGTTTGCCAGCGAGGCGTATACCGCCCGCGAGTTCGATATCATGCGTCCCAAGCGCCTGGGCGAAAAGTCCCTTGTCATCGCTTGCAGCCACTCCGGCAACACCCCCGAGGTAATCGATGCGTGCTCGATCGCCAAGGCGGCGGGCGCGACCGTTATCGTGCAGACGGACAACGCGGGTTCCGGCATCGATAACGGTGAGTGGACGTGCTGGGTATATCCGTGGGGCGAGGGAGTTCCGCAGGCGGAGGTGCCCGCCGGCATCTCTTTGGCTCTCGCTTCCGAGCTCCTGGATCAGCAGGAAGGTTATGCCGACCTTGCCGACATGTACGAAGGCATCGCCAAGATGGACCAGATCCTGCCTGCAGCTCGCGAGAAGGTCAACGCCGAACTCTGCGACCGTTTTGCCGCCCTGTGCCAGGACCACAAGTTCCTGTATATCTTGGGGTCCGGTCCCGTGTTTAGCCAGGCCTATGGCTTCGCTATCTGCTCGCTTATGGAGATGCAGTGGCAGAGCTGCGCCTATATCCACTCCGGCGAGTACTTCCACGGCCCCTTCGAGGTGACCGAGCCCGGAGTCTTCTACTTCCTGCAGATGTCTTCTAGTGAGTGCCGAGCCATGGATGAGCGCGCCCTCGCATTCCTCGAGACCCATACCGACACTCTTATGGTGCTCGACGCCATGGAGTACGGCATGGACCAAGTACCGGCGAGCGTTCGCGCGTTCCTTGATCCAATCCTGTTCTACGCGATGAACTGTGAGCTGCGCTCCGCTCGCGGCAAGGTGTTCGACCATCACCCGGACGTGCGTCGTTACATGGGCATCGAGAAGTACTAGCGATTTTAAAACGGGGCGCGAGGCGCGTTGAGACGTGCGAATCCCTCGCGCCCCGTCTGCTCGCCGTAACCACGGCGGTTTACCTGAATGGAGATAACCATGGCAGCCTATCCTATAAGCGTGCTTGGCTTTGGAGACAACGTTGTCGATAAGTACGAGCACATCAAGACCATGTATCCCGGCGGCAATGCAGTTAACTTCGCCGTCTTCGCCAAGAAGCTCGGCGTCGATCGCAGCGCCTACATGGGAATCTTCGGATCAGATGAGGAGGCCGAGCACGTTATAGCATCGCTCGAGGACGAGGGCGTCGAGCTTCTTCGCTGCCAGCAGGTCCTGGGCGTCAACGGCGCCGCTCGCGTGACCGTTGACGAGACCGGGGACCGTATCTTCCTGGGCTCCAATGAAGGCGGCATACGTGGCGACATGCGCTACGTGATAGACCGCTTCGCCGCCGAGTACGTCAGCGGCTTCGATTTGGTGCACAGCGGCAACTACTGCTTCACCGAGCGCGAGCTCCCCAAGATCAAGGCTGCCGGCGTGCCTATCAGCTTCGACTTCTCCGATGACTCCACCGACGAGTACTTCGGGCAGATTGCGCCATTTGTGACGTACGCCTTTATGTCCATGGGCGACGCTTCCCTGGAGGATATCAAGGCGAAGCTCGAGTGGGTGAAGGCCCTTGGCCCTCAAATCGTATGCGCATCGCGCGGGAGCAAGGGCTCCGTCGCCTATGACGGCGAAAACTTCTACGAGCAGGGCATCAAGCCCGTGGCGCCCGAGGAGCTCAAAGACGCTATGGCGGCCGGCGATTCACTGCTGACGGCGTTTTTGGTCACCTATCTTTCCAAGAAGAAGGCCGGCGAGTGCGGCGAGGCCGCGATTCGCGAGAGCTTGGACTTCGCTGCCGGTTTTGCGGCGGAGACCTGCAAGATCGAGGGCAGTTGGGGCCACCCGCTGGTCTACGAGAACTAGTTTTTTGTCGTGGCGGGGTGTCTTGGGGCGCCCCGCATTGCGTTAGGAGTCAAGATGTCCGTTCGTGCCTGCGCGGCAGGATTTTGCTGCGCCGATGTCTACCAGAATCTGGATCCCCTGGGTTGCATCCAAGGGGGCCTCTCAGGAGCGCTTCGAGGGGTGCTTCTTGAGTATATGAAGGCAAAAGGGATATGCAATCTTCATATACGGCCTTCTTTTAGAGGGCGTTGTCCTTACTCTTTCATCTCCTTGCCTATGGACATTTTGTCCATAGGCAAGAGTCCATGGTCGAGATCATGGTGAAGTTCTGCGGCCAGTAATTACTGCATTACATATTCTGTTGTCACCTGGGAGGCTCGCTTTTGCGGGCCTCTTTGCGTTGCTAAGGGGCCATGGTCTGTCGATAAATAAAGCGCCCGCTTGCGGGGGAGCAAGCGGGCGCCGTTGAGCGAATATGTTTGCGGCCCTAGCCGCTGCGGGTGATGGGTCCTCGACTAGTTAGTCGTGCCGGAATCGTCGCCCGAATCGGAGCCAGAAAGCGAAACCGTCAACGTGATCGTGCTGTCGGTGGACTGCTTGCCGGTGGGGGAGACGCCCGTAACGGTGGCATCTTCGTTACCGCTCACGGGATTGCCGTTCTGGTCACAGAAGCCGATGTTATAGAAACCGGCGTTGTTGAGCGCGGTAACGGCGGCGGAAATGCTCTTGCCGTACAGGTTGCCCGGGACGGCGGCCTTGCCGGACTTCTTGGCAATGACGACGGTAATCGTGGCTCCGGGCTTTTGCTTGCCGCTGGGGTTCCAGCTGATCACGGTGCCCTCGGTAACGGAGTCGTTCTCCTGGTAGCTCACATCGACACCAAAGCCGGCCATATCGAGGGCGTTGCGTGCCTGGGCCTCGGTCATGTCGGTCAGGTCGGGGACAGAGGTGGTGTCAGGACCGCTGGAGACCTTGTACGAGATGGTCGTGCCCTTCTCGACCTCCTTGCCGGCAACAGTGCCCTGCTCAAAGACCTGGCCCTCATCGGCCTCGTTGGCCTCCTCGGAGGCGTTGCCCTTCAGGCCAACGCTTGCCAGCGCGGCTTCTGCCTGGTCCTTGGTCAGGCCGACAAGCTGAGGAACCTCAACCTTCTCGGAGGGCTTGGGGCCCTTGGAGATTACCAGGTTCACCTTGGTGCCCTTGGGCTTCTTGGCGTTGCCGTTGGGGGTCTGCTCGGCAACCTTGCCCTCGTCGACGTCGTCGTTGTAGCTCTGGTCGACGGTGCCGACCTCCAGGCCGGCTTCCTTGATCAGCTCGACGGCAGTCTGCTGGTCCTTGCCCAGCACATCGGGCACGGTGACCTGCTCGCCGCCAAAGAGTCCTGTGGCAAAGGCCACCACGATGCCGATGACGGCAACGGCTGCCACCACGGCGGCGATGATCTTGTTCTTGTTGGATTTGGGCTTTTCGACCTCGTAGGAGCCGGTGGAGCCCGAAACCGAGCTACGGGCGGTATTCTGGCCGCTCACGCCCGAGACGGGACGCACCATGGCGCGCGTCTGATCGGAAAGCTCGCGAGTCTTGGTGGCGCCCAGCTCACCGGGGGCACCGATGATGCGCGTGGGCTCCGAGACGTTGACGGCACGGCCCGACAGGTAGCTGTTGAGCACCTGACGAAGCTCGTCGGCGGTCTGGAAGCGGTTTGCCGGGTCCTTCTCCATGCACTTGAGGATGATGCGCTCAAGGTCGGCGTCGACACCGGAGTTGATCTGGCTCGGCGGAATAGGCAACTCGTTGACTTGCTTGAGTGCGACCGAGATGGCGTCGTCACCGTCAAAGGGAACGCGGCCGGTGGCGCACTCGTACATCACGACGCCCAGCGAGTAGATATCCGAGGTGGGGCCGAGGTCCTGACCGCGGGTCTGCTCGGGGCTGACGTAGTGGGCGGTTCCCAGCACGTTGTTGTCTTGCGTGAGGTGGCTGTTCTTGGCGCGCGCGATGCCAAAGTCCATCACCTTGATGTTGCCGTCGGGCAGCACCATGATGTTCTGCGGCTTAATGTCGCGGTGGATGATCTCGTGCTTGTGGGCGACCGAAAGCGCAGAGCTGATCTGCGAGCCGATCTGGGCGACCTTCTTGGGGTCGAGGGCGCCGTGGCTCTTGATGCCGCTCTTAAGGTCGGTGCCGCGCAGGTACTCCATGACGATGTAATAGGTGTCGCCGTCCTTGCCCCAATCGTAGACGCCCACGATATAGGGGGAGGAGAGACCGGCTGCTGCCTGGGCCTCCTGCTTAAAGCGTGCGGCGAAGGTTGCGTCGCCAGCATACTGCGGCAGCATGATCTTGACGGCTACCGTGCGGTCGAGGACCTGGTCCTGTGCACGGTAGACGGTCGCCATGCCGCCTGTTCCCACCTTATCCTTGAGGAGGTATCTTCCCCCGAGGACCCTCTGTTCCATTCCTGCTCCTAACATAACTATTCGCTCAACGATGTGTGTAGTACCTACGATGTGGCCGCTGGGGCCGTGTGGCGCGTTGCCGCTAACTCTTCGGCCGCGGCGCGCCTCGGGTGTCCGATTCGATCATGGGCATCACGCTCCCTGTGCGGCAAGCGCCGCGGTCAGGACGATACCGGCGATCTTGGCGGCCTCGACGTCATGCTTGTCGAAATTCTCCAAGGCCACCGAGATAGCGACCGTGGGTGAATCGTAAGGTGCAAAGCCAACGAACATCGAGTTGACGTTGGTGCCGCCGGTCTCGGCCGAACCGGTTTTGCCGGCGACCTTGACGCCCGGAATCTGGGCATCGGTACCGGTACCGGACTGGACAACCGCGAGCATAGCCTGCTTGACCTGGTCGGCCGTGGCGGAGCTGACGGCCTGCCCCAGCGAGCGGGACTGCGTGGTCTTGACCACGGTTCCGTCCGGAGCGAGTACCTGGGCTACAAAGTACGGGTCCATGACCACGCCACTGTTAGCGATGGCGGCGGCAATCACGGCGTTTTGCATGACGGTGGTCTGCGGGCCGGGCGTGTGGTCCATGCCGACAGGCTGGCCGGCGCCGGCCCAGGCGGTCTCCCACTCGGTCATGAGCGACGGGTCGGCCATGATGGAGGCCGCGGAGGTCAGGTCCTGGCCGAGCTTTTGGCCGTAGCCAAAGGCGTTGGCAAACTGTACGAGCGTGTTTGCGCCAACTTCGTTTGCCACCTGGCCAAAGACGACGTTGGAGGACACGGCAAAGGCCTGCTGCAGGCTGATGGTGCCGTAGCTCTCGTTGGCAGAGTTGGTGACCGGTGCGTTGCCGATGTCCATGGAGCCGGGCGCCTGGTAGGTGCTGGTCAGGCTGGCGGTGCCGGTCTCGAGTGCCGCGGAAAGCGTAACGACCTTAAACGTTGAGCCCGGCGTGTACAGCGCGTCCATGGCGCGATTGTACATGGAGCCGTCCTCGCCGCCGCCCGTCTGCAGCAGGGCATCGATGTTGGTGTTGTCGTAGGTGGGCGAGCTGGCACATGCGAGCACCGCGCCGGTACGCGGGTCGATGACCACTACAGCGCCCTTAAAGCCCTTGAGCGCCTGCTCAGCAGCCGTCTGGATACGCGAGTCGATGGTGAGCTTGGCGGTGTTGCCCGGCTGGGTCTGGCCCGCGAGCGACGCGATGGCGTTGTTCCAGCTGGAGTAATCCTTAGAGCCGGTGAGCGTGTCGTTCATGACGCTCTCGATGGCGGTGGTGCCATACTGCTGGCTCACGTAGCCAACCACGTGCGCTGCCAGGTTACCGTTGGGGTAGGAGCGTACGTAGGTGCCGTCCTCCTGTTGCAGCGACTCGGCCAGCGTCACGCCGTCGGACGTGATGATGGAACCGCGCTGGATGTACTTGGAGCGGGCGATGGTGTGGTTGTTGGTCGGCATGTCCTGATAGTCCTTGGCCTTGATGACCTGGACATAGGTGAGGTTGCCGATAAGGATGGCGAACAGCGCCGTAAAGGCGAGCACCGCGCGGGTTAGACGGTTGGCGAGCGCCACGCGGCCGAGCACACCGGATTCAGGTGTGTCGAGCAGGCGACGGCGCATGCGCGAGCCGACGGAATGGCTGCCGCTGCCGTAGGAAGACGAGGTGGCAAAGCGCGTGCCCGTCGGGGCGGCGGCAGATGCGACCTGATCGTCAGAGATGGCGGCCATGGTGCCGGTGCCGGTAAGCTCGGCCTCGCGTCCGGTCGCCTCGTCACCGGCGCGCAGCAGGAGCGCGACGATGATAAAGCTCGCCAGCAGCGAGGAGCCGCCCTGGCTCATAAAGGGCAAGGTGACGCCGGTCAGCGGGATCAGGCGGGTAACGCCGCCTACGATCAAAAAGGCCTGGAAGCTGATGGCTGCCGTAAGGCCCGTGGCACTAAAGGCGGCGAGGTCGGATTTAGCGCGGGCAGCCGTGGTGAGGCCACGCACGGCAAAGAGCATAAACAGGATGAGCACGGCGCCGCCGCCCAAAAGGCCCATCTCCTCGCCGATAGCCGAGAAGATAAAGTCGGACTCGACGACAGGGATGTTGTTGGCCATGCCGTTGCCGATGCCAACACCGACCAGACCGCCATCGGCAAGCGAGAAGAGCGACTGGACGATCTGGTAGCCCTGGCCCTGGGCGTCCTTAAACGGATCGACCCAAACCTGGAAACGCACCTGAACGTGCGACAGGAACTTGTAGGCGCCCACGGCTCCAACGGCCAAGAGCGCAAGACCGATAACGACATACGAGAATCGTCCCGTGGCAACGTAGAGCATCAGCAAGAAGATGGTGTAGAACAGCACGGCCGAACCCAGGTCGCGTTCGAAGACGACGACGAGCAGGCACACACCCCACACGGCAAACAGCGGCAGCAGCAGTCGCAGGCGAGGGATCTTAAAGCCCAGGATCTTGCGGTTGGAGATGGAGAGCAACTCGCGGTTCTCGGCCAAGTAGCCGGCCAGGAACAGGACGATAAAGACCTTGGCGAACTCGCCAGGCTGGATGGTAAAGCCCGCGATGCGAATCCACAGCTTGGAGCCCGAGATCGTGGTGCCGATAAAGATAGGCAGCATCAGCAGAATGATGCCGATAATGCCAAAGGTGTACTTGTAGCGCATGACCACGTCGAGGTTTTTGACCAGTGCGAGCGTTCCCACTATCAGGGCCACCGAGACAAACAGGATGATGAGCTGTGAGATGGCGAGAGCGGGGGCGAGACGCGTCACGAACGTGATGCCGATG
This sequence comes from uncultured Collinsella sp., assembly GCA_900555515.1. Lineage (GTDB taxonomy): Bacteria > Actinomycetota > Coriobacteriia > Coriobacteriales > Coriobacteriaceae > Collinsella. The sequence continues at coordinate 4,618 of USLO01000005.1, read as the reverse complement.
CCCGAAAGTATAAATACGATGGGCAGGATGGCGGGGTCGGCACCGGGCGCCAAGATGCGCACGGCAATGTGGGCCGCGGCAAAGGCGGCAAAGAGGCCGATCGGTACGGCGAGCGTCTCAAAGGAGATGGCAGCGCCCGCGGTGAGGACGTACATCGCATACAGCAGGATGACGGGGAACGCCGAGGCGATGAGCAAGAGCAGCTCGGTGTTGCGGCGACTCATAAGCGGCACTCCCTTTCTAATTCTTATCGGAGGCTTCGGCCTCGGCGGACTGTTCGGCGGTTTTCTCGGAATCTGATTCGGAGGCCGATCCCTGATTGGTGTTGTCGCGAATCGTTTGCGCGTCGATCACCTGGCGGGTCTGCTCCTCGTCGATCTGGTGGCGGTACTTGGATATCGTGTCCTGCGCATCGTCGACACTTGTTTGCGGAATGCCCGCCTTGAGGCGGTTTTGCGTGTCTTCGGGCAGGTCGGACAGCTTGATGCTGGTTTCGCTTTCGAGCCAGTGGAGCTTGAGTCCGAGTGGCTTGCCGGGCAGGCCGCGCCAGACGGCGACATTGCCCTGGTAGGTACCCAGGTAGTACGAGCCGGTGACACCCGTGTAGGCCCAGATGCCAGCTGCAAGCACAAAGACGAGGGCCAGGATGGCGGCGATAGTAACGTTGCGGCGACGCACGCGTTGCGCCTCGCGCATGACGCCATCGTCAACCAGGTCAACGACTACTACGGTCACGTTGTCGTGGCCGCCGGCGGCAAGCGCCGCGTCCACTAGGTTGTCGACGCAGATTTGCGCGGTTGAGGACTGCGTGGCGATGTTCTCGATATCGCTATCGGGAATCATGCTCGAAAGGCCGTCGGAGCACAGGATCAGACGGTCGCCTTCCTCGATATGCAGAGTGAAGTGGTCGGCATACATAGCGGGGTCCGAGCCCAGCGCGCGGGTGATGACCGAACGGTTGGGGTGGACGCGAGCCTCATCTGCCGTGATCTCGCCGGCGTCCACGAGCTCCTCCACGTAGGAGTGGTCGCGGGTCACGCGGATGAGCGTGCCCTCGTGGAGCAGGTAGGCGCGAGAGTCACCCACGTGGGCGATGGCGAGCGTGTCGTTTTCGATATAGGCGCAAGTGGCTGTGCAGCCCATGCCGGGCTTGCCCAGGCCATTCAAGGCAGCCTCGATTACGGCGGCGTTGGCGGCCTCGACGGCTGCCGCCAGGCGTGCGGCGTCGGCAGACTGAGGAGCTGTCTTGGCGATGGTCTCGACAGCGATAGAAGAGGCCACCTCGCCGGCAGCGTGACCACCCATGCCGTCGCATACGCAAAAGAGCGGCGACTGCACCAGGTAGGAATCCTCATTGTGCGGGCGCACGCAGCCAACGTCGGAGCGGGCGCCCCACATGAGTTGCGTGGTGGTGCCGGCATCATAGGTCGAGTCAGTCTCGATGCGCTCCTCGGTTAGGGGTTCAAAGCTCATGGTCGAGCCGGGGTCTTTGAGCTTGGCCTCAACGGCGGCAACGTCGATTTCGGCTGTGTCACCGGGAGAGACGGTGTCGGTCTCGGCGTTTGATTCGGAATCGCCGGTGTCCGGGGAGTCGGGCTCCTCGGAAACGCGGGCGGTCGACTCGTCATCTTGCGGGTTGACGTCTATAGGCTCGGGCGCCGGCGTAGACGCGGGCGCAACCTCGGATGCCGGGGCTATGGGAAACGCCGGCGCGGCGGGCTCGGGTGCCGCAAACACCGCAGCGCTCTCGTTGATTGCCGCGGCGACGGGCTCTGCAAAGTGAGCCGGCGCCGGGGTTGCTTCGGGCGCTGTGGGCTGTTCCGCAGCATGTGCGCCGATGGGCGCTGCTGCGGCATCCTCTTCGCCCTCGTTATCGGCGAGATCCGAAATATCATGCGTTACATGCGAAAGAGGCAGGGAGAACACGGTGTCCTCGGGCTCCACGGGTGTGGAGCCCGCCGGAGCGGCGTGGGCCGGTGCAGCTACGGCGGCAGCCGGTGCCTCGGTCATGGTTGCGGACTTGTTCTCCTCGTCGATCATCGACGGTTCACCTTCATGACCACGTCGCCAATCTGGACTTCGTCGCCCTCACGCAGCGTCGCGGGCTCCACGAGCTGGCGGCCGTTGACGAGCGTGCCGTTAAGCGAGTTGAGGTCCTCGATGATGAGCGCCGGGCCCTGCAGCGAAAAGCGCGCATGCGAGGCCGAGACAAACGGCTCGTTGATGCAGATGTCCGAAGACGGCGAGCGGCCGACGATGACGGGGCCGAGCATGTCTACGTGGATGCCGCGGATGCCGCGCGGACCCTTGTCCACATCGATCGTCCAAATGGCCGAGTCGCGGCGCTGTCCGCGCACAAGTCCCACGCCGGTCTTCATGACGGCGAACAGGAAGATATAGAGCAGGGCGACCAGGACGATGCGGCCTGCAAAAAGGACGATATCGATGTTCATAAGAGACTATCCCCTAAATTCAAAGGTGCTCAGGCCAAACGTCAGCAAATCGCCGTTGCGCAGCGGGCAGCGCGTAATGCGGCGGTTGTTGACGAGCGTGCCGTTGGTGGAATTGAGGTCCTCGATCGACCAATCCGAGCCCGTAAAGGTGAGCTGGGCGTGGCGGCGCGACACGTTGGGGTCGCGCAGGGCAATGTCGGAAACTGAGCGCTCGCGACCGATGGTCACCTGTGCGGAGGTGATGCTATGGCTCTCGCCGCTCACGACATCGACGAGCTGGGCGAGCGGGCGCTGCGGGGCGCGAGTGCTCGCCATGTTGGAGGCGATGCCGGCTGCGGCGCCTAGGCCCACGGCGGCACCGGTCGCGGCGGCTCCGCCCATGCCGGCAAGCGCGTCGCGCGAGACGGTCTGCGGCACCGGGATAGGAGCGGCGGGGTCGGGGACGCTAGGCGCGAAGGGGTCTGCCACGGCAAGCGGGTCGGGAGCGGCGGCGCGAGGCGTCGGCTGCTGCTGGGGCATGGCGGCGGGGCGCTGCTGCTGCGGGGCGGCAAACTGCTGCTGGCCGGCGCGCGGGGCGCTGGCGGCACGGCTTGCCGCGGAGTTGTTCTGGCCCAGGCCGTTCTGATAGGCGCGCTCTTCTTCGTACAGGCGGCCGAGCGTGGGGGCATCGACGTTCTCGGCAAAGACCGAGAACTTGCCGGCGCGCAGCTGCGGATCGATCATAAAGCGCACGAGGGGCTCGCCGACAAAGACATAGCGGCGCTTTTCGGCCTGCGCCTTCACGAACTCGCGGACCTCGCGCGAAAGCTCGGGGTAGAACGGGGCGAGCATGGGATCGTCGTCGGCGGCGATCAGGATGGTATAGAGTGCCGGCGCCGTGTTGACGCCGTTGATCACCAGAGTCTGATCCTCCATGTCGCGAGCGGCCTGCTTGGCAAGCTTCTTAAAGGAGAACGGGGCACGGGTGGCACCGAAGATGCCGGCCACGTGGTCCTCGAAGATGTTCAGGAAGTTCACGAAAGATCACTCTCCGTATAGGTTCTTTGGTATCCGAGCAAATATAGGCATATCCCAACGATTATAGAGGATAGGATTCCCGCAACCGCCGCCTTGGCGATGACCGCGGCTGCAAGGCTGGCAATTTCCATATGGTGTGCAAGACAGGACGCCGCTGCGCAGCCGATGCCGGTGACAGCGATGGCGGCGATTGCGGCAAGGTTTGAGCCCTGATTGGCACGCTTGGCATGGGCATTGAGCAGCGCGGATGACGCTGCGGCAGTTGCCGCGGCCAGCCCAAAGGCAGCCCAAAGGAGCGGGTCTCCCAACGCTGCGGCAACGTTACCGAGCCCCAGCACGCCTCCGGCTGAAAGCGCGACCGTGGCCAGACGGGCAAAAAGCGCGCCCATGCCCGTTGCCGCGGCGGCGCTTGCCGGGCCGAGCCAAAATGACGCGACGCCGGCGGCGACCCCAGCTGCCAGGAAGGTATTGCCGGTCAGACAGCCAAGCGCGAGTGCACAGGTGAGCGTGGCGCTCGCGGCAGTCTCGGTGCGACCCCAGGCGATCCACCAACCGGACATGGCGGCGGCAAAGATCACCGCGACGGGCAGCATCGACAGGATGCCCTGTGCCTGCATGGTGGCGTTGGCCATGAGCACCAAAAAGCCCACAGCCGAGATGGCCGAGCCAATCTGGGGGGCCAGGCCAGCCGCCGCTCCGATCGCGATGGCCGCAATGACCAGGCCGGGAAGCGCCGCGACCCCGGCCGTTTGCATCAGCAAAAAGCTAAAGGTGCCGCACGTTAGCGCCGAGATAGTGCGCATGGTGTAGTCGCGCGCATGGCTCCAGCGCGTGCCCGCCCAGCCGAGTGCGGGGTCGACCTCGATGGCGTCGTCCTCGTAGTGCGACGGCTCGATGCCGTCTGCCGCGCACTCGTCGTCCGAAAGCTCGCCCACCATCTGTTCTAGGCTGCGACGGCCCTCGCGTACGCTGCCCAAGCCGGCGAGCAGCTGGTCGCAAAATGCCTCGATGCTGCTGGGGCGGTCTTGCGGCATGGGGGAGAGGGCGCTCATGAGCGCAGCCTCGGCTCCTGGGGGAAAGTGCGGGATGAGCTCGCTGGGGTAGGTGGCACCGCCGATGATGCGGCCGAGCGAGTCGCCGGGCGTGGC
>USLO01000004.1 GCA_900555515.1 uncultured Collinsella sp. | reverse complement strand
GGCTTTAACAAGCTCGACACGGGCGCCATGTATCGCGCCGTCACCTTCGCCGCGCTCGACCGCGGCATCGACCTGGATGACGAAGCGGCCATCGACGCCCTCGCCGAGCAAATCGAGATCCGCTTTACCAACGGCACCGGCGAGGACACGCGCCTGACCATTGACGGCCAGGACGCTTCGGCCGCCATCCGCACCCCGCAGGTCGACGCCAACGTGTCCAAGGTCTCGGCCTATCCGGGCGTGCGCGCCGCCATGCTCATCCACCAGCGCCGCGCCGCCGAGGACCGCGATATCGTCGCCGAGGGTCGCGACATCGGAACCGTCGTGTTCCCTAACGCGCAGGTCAAGGTCTTCCTGACCGCCGACCCGCGCGAGCGCGCCCGCCGCCGCGTGCTGCAGCGTCACCAAAACGCTGCTCAGCCGCTCACGTCCGAGCAGCTCGAAGCCGAGGTCGACGAGACCCTCGACGCCCTTAGGCAGCGCGACAAGCTTGACAGCAGCCGCGAGGTCGCCCCGCTCGTGCCCGCCGAGGACGCCGTGCACGTCGACTCCACCGCCCACACCATCGACGAGGTCGTCTCGATAATCGAGGACCTTATCAACCAAAGGAGGTAGCCCATGCGCCTGTTTCAGCAGACGCCCGAGGACTATTACAACGCCCCCTACGCCGAGTTTCCAGCGCTCATCCGCGGCACCGTCGTCGTAGTCATGGCCATCCTTTGGGCCTTCTCCAAGCTCATGTGGCGCTGGAAGGTCGAGGACGCCGATCTTCTGTTTGAGCGCCAGGAAGGCCGCGGCAGCGTGGTCATCTGCAACCACACCTCGATGGCCGAGCTCTTGGCCGTGGAGACGGCGCTGTTCTTTGGGGGGCGCCGCATTCGTCCCATCTTTAAGTCCGAGTTCGCCAAGAGCAAGATTGTGCGCTGGGCCTTTAGCCGCGTTGGCGGCATCCCCGTGGAGCGTGGCACTGCCGATATGAAGTGCCTGCGCGCCGCTCAGCATGCGCTGCAGCGCGGCGAGGACGTTCTGATCTTCCCCGAGGGCACGCGCATCCGCTCGCGCGAGATCAAACCCGAGGTCCACGGCGGTTTTGCGCTCATCGCTCAGATGGGCAAGGCACCTGTGAACCCGCTCGCCATTTGCGGCTGGTCCGACATCACGCCCGCGGGCAAAAAGATCATGCGTCCCAAGAAATGCTGGATCCGCGCCGGCAAGGCTGTCTCGCTTTCCGACGCACCGGCCGGGCTTAAGCGCACGGAGCGCCTGAAATGGTTTGAGTCCGAGGCCATGAACCGCGTCTACGCCATGCGAGACGAGCTGTGCGCCGAACATCCGGGCAGGTTCTAGCCATGAGCGAGAACGTGACGAACACCGCCGTGACTGCGTCCGATCAGGACGGCGCGCCCACCATCGAGATCGCAGCCCACGCCGGCACTTGCTACGGCGTGCAGCGCGCGCTCGATATGGCGCTAGCCGCCGCACCGCAGGCAGGTGAGTGCGCTCAGGTCCATACCTTGGGGCCGCTCATCCATAACCCCATCGTGGTACGCGAGCTTGCTGAGGCAGGCGTTGGCCTGGCCGAGAACCTGGACGACGCCGCATCGGGCACCGTAATCATTCGCGCGCACGGAGTGGTGCCGCAGGTGATCGATGCTGCCCGCAAGCGTGGCCTCAACGTGGTCGACGCCACCTGCCCCTACGTGAAGAAGGTCCATATGGCAGCCGAGCGCCTGGTGCGCGAGGGCTACCGCGTGGTGGTCGTAGGCGAGCCGGGCCATCCCGAGGTGGAGGGCATCCTGGGCCACGCCGGCAATGATGCGCAAGTCGTGAGCTGTGCCGCCGACGCCAACGCCTTGTCGCTCAAGGGCAAGGTGGGCCTGGTTGTGCAGACCACCCAGACCGCGCAGAACCTCGCCGAGGTCGTGGCTGCCATCACCCCGCGCGTACAGGAGCTGCGCGTGATCAACACCATCTGCGCCGCCACGAGCGAGCGCCAGCAGGCAGCCGCATCGCTTGCCAAACGCTGTGATTGCATGGTCGTCGTGGGTGGCAAGAACTCGGGCAACACCCGCCGCTTGGCGCAGATTTGCGCAGACGCCTGCGAGCGCACGTTTCACATCGAGGAAGCTTCCGAGCTCCAGGCCGCGTGGTTTACCGACGCTCACCACATCGGCATCACCGCCGGAGCCTCCACCCCGCAAGAACACATCGAGCGCGCCGTCGAGCGCATCAAGGAGCTTTGCCGCTAATCATGGACCAGACCGTACCCGCATACGCCGCCGAGGTGGCCGATTACGGGCGCAGCCGCGACCCCGAGCCGGGTGAGGGCGCGCTCGTAAAGAACGTGCGTCCCGAATCGCCCGCGTGGGATGTGGGTATCGAGCCGGGCATGCGCGTGCTCACGGTCAACGGCGAGCAGCTGACCGACATGATCGTGTGGCTCTGGGAGGCCGACGACGATACCGTCGACCTGGAGGTATTCGATCCGCGCGACGGCACCGTCACCCCCGTCGAGCTCGACCGCTTCCCGGGAGAGGACTGGGGCCTGGAGTTCGACGGCCCCATCTTTGACGGCATGCGTACCTGCGTGAACGCCTGCGTGTTCTGCTTTATGACGATGCTCCCCAAGGGCGGCCGCTCCACGCTCTATATTCGCGACGACGACTATCGCCTAAGCTTTTTGCAGGGCAACTTCGTCACGCTCACGAACCTCACCGACGAAGATATTCAAAACGTCATCCAACGCAACATGAGCCCCATGAACGTATCGGTCCACGCCGTGAGCCCCGATGTCCGTCGCCGTATGATGGGCCGCAACGCCCAGCGCGGCATGGATGTGCTCGAGGCCATCATGGCCGCCGGCATCGAGATTCACGCACAGATCGTATTGTGTCCCGGCATGAACGACGGCGAGGAGCTGGAAAAGACCCTGCGCTACTGCGAGGAACATGAGCAGATCACCAGCCTGGGCATCGTGCCGCTCGGCTTTACCAAGCACCAAAACCGCTTTAGCTGGTCCTACAGCGACAAGCCCGAGCTCGCGCGCGAGACCATTGCCATGATCCGACCGTTCCAGGACCGCGCCTATGAGCGCTTTGGCCGCCACACCTTCCAGATGAGCGACGAGTTCTATCTGGACGCCGGCATCGATCCTCCCGAGGCAGACTTTTACGACGGTTACCCGCAGTACTACGACGGCATCGGCATGATCCGCTCGTATCTGGACGAGACCGACGACGTGCTGGCTACCGATGCCGAGCGTCTGGCCCGCGTCCGCGAGACCATCGCCGCCCGCAGCCAGCATCTGCTGTGCCTCTCGGGCGACAGCGCACGCGACACGGTGGCCCGCTTTGTGGAGTCGCCCCAGGGACTCGCCGGCACTGTCACGGCCATCAAGAACCGCTACTTTGGCGGCAACGTGGACGTGACCGGCCTCATCGTCGCGTGTGACATTCTGGAGCAGCTGCCGCAAGACCTGTCGGGGGTTATGCTCTTTGTGCCTAAGCTCATGTTCAACGCTGACGGCATGACGCTTGACGAGTATCATCGTGACGATTTACTCGCAAGCCTTACCAGTCGCGGCGCCGAGGTTCATGTGGTGTCGACCATGCCGCATGAGCTGCTCGATACCCTGGAGCACATCCTTGGCATTGTGCCTGCCGACTCTACTAATTCCGCTGACCCTACCCATTAAAGGAGAGCAGATGAAACCTATCGTCGCCGTCGTCGGACGCCCCAACGTGGGCAAGTCCACGCTCGTTAACCGCCTAGCCCAGACCTCGGACGCCATCGTCCATGAGTCTCGCGGCGTCACGCGCGACCGCTCGTATCACACGGCCGATTGGAACGGCCGCGAGTTCACCATCGTCGACACGGGCGGCATCGAGCCGCTCAAGAGCGATGACGTGTTTGCCACGTCCATCCGCGACCAGGCGCTCGCCGCCGCCGAGGAAGCCGCCGTCATCCTGTTTGTTGTCGACGGCCGCACCGGCGTCACCGAGGAGGACGAGTCGGTCGCCCGCATGCTCAAGCGCTCGGACAAGCCGGTCTTTCTGCTGGTGAACAAGCTCGACAACCCCGATCGCGAGAATGACAACATCTGGGAGTTCTATTCGCTCGGCATCGGTGAGCCCACGCCGCTCTCGGCCCTGCACGGCCACGGCACGGGCGACCTGCTCGACGACATCGTGGCCCTGTTGCCCGAGGAGGAGGACGAGATCGCCGACGAGTTCCCCGATGCGCTGAACGTCGCCATTATCGGCCGCCCCAATGCCGGCAAGTCGTCGCTGTTCAACCGCATCCTGGGCGCTGACCGCTCCATCGTCTCGAACATCGCCGGCACCACGCGCGACGCCATCGACACGGTCGTCGAGCGCAACGGCAAGCATTACCGCATGGTCGACACCGCGGGCATCCGTAAGAAGAGCACCGTCTACGAGAATATCGAGTACTACTCGATGGTCCGCGGCCTGCGCGCCATCGACCGCGCCGACGTGGCGCTGCTCGTCGTCGACGCCTCCGTCGGCGTCACCGAGCAGGACCAAAAGGTCATGGGCTTGGCCATCGAGCGCGGCTGCGCCATCGTGGTGCTGCTCAACAAGTGGGACCTGCTCGACGATGACCGCAAGCGCGAGGCCTGCATGGAGACCGTCGACCGCCGTCTGGGCGTCATGGCTCCCTGGGCCCAGTACCTGCGCATCTCGGCCCTGACCGGCCGCAGCGTCGAGAAGATCTGGGCGATGGTCGACGCGGCCGAAAAGACGCGTTCGCAAAAGATCAGCACCTCGCGCCTCAACACGTTCCTCACCGACCTGCGCGAGTTCGGCCATACCGTGGTGGACGGCAAGCGCCGCCTGCGCATGCACTACGTGACCCAGACGGGCGTCAACCCGCCGACGTTCACGTTCTTCGTCAACCACAGCGACCTGGTCAATGACACCTATCAGCGCTACGTGGAGAACCGCATGCGTTCGACTTTCGATTTTGCCGGCACGCCCATTCGACTCTTCTTTAGGAAGAAGGAGCAAAAGGATGCTTAATCCGATTCTGCTGACCGCCATCTGCACCGTGGTCTCGTTCTTTATCGGAGCGATTCCGTTTGGCCTGATCCTGGGCCGCGTGTTCAACCACACGGACATCCGCAAGGCGGGCTCCGGCAACATCGGCACCACCAACGCGCTGCGTGTGGCCGGTCCCAAGGTCGCCGCGCTCACCCTGCTGCTCGATTGCCTTAAGGGCGCCATCTGCGTCCTTATCGCGCGTCCGCTCATCGCGAGCGTGGGCTATGGTTTTCCGCCGAGCATTATGGCCCCCGGCGCCGCCGGCGACTGGATGCTCGGCGTCATTTGCCTTGCTGCCGTGTGGGGCCATATCTTCTCGCCCTACCTTAACTTCCACGGCGGTAAGGGTATCGCCGTGGGCCTGGGTGTCATCCTCGCCTGGTACTGGCCCATTGGCCTGTCGCTGCTCGGCATGTTTATCGTGGCCGTCGCCATCACCAAATATGTGTCGGTGGGCTCGCTCGCCGCCGCCATCGGTCTTCCCATCGCTGCTTGCGCGGTCTTTCCGTACAGCAGCCTGGGCCTCAAGTTCTGCATGGCGATGATCGGCATCACCGTGGTGTGGGCCCATCGCTCGAATATCCAAAAGCTCATGGCCGGTAAGGAGTCCAAGCTCTCGTTTACCAAGCGCGTCACCGAGCCCGACGATAAGTAGGAGAGAGTCATGAATGTTGCGCTGATTGGCTCCGGCTCCTGGGGAACCGCCGTCGCCGGCCTTGCTGCCGCGCGAGCCGAGCGCGTGACCATGTGGGCCCACAGCGAGCAGACGGCCGCCGGCATCAATGGCGAGCACCGCAACCCCCGCTACCTTGTGGGCTACGAGCTGCCCGACAACGTCGTCGCCACGACGGAGCTGGTGCAGGCGCTCGACGGCGCCGAGGCTATCATCTTTGCTGTTCCTTCGACGCACCTGCGCAGCGTGTGCCACCAGGCGGCGCCCTTTATCGCCGTCGATACCCCGGTGCTCTGCCTCACCAAGGGCATTGAGCCCGAGTCCGGCCTACTCATGAGCGAGGTCATCGCCAACGAGATCGGCAACGAGGCGCGTGTCGCGGCGCTTTCGGGCCCCAACCATGCCGAGGAAATCTGCCGCGGCGGGCTTTCGGCCGCCGTCATCGCCAGCGAAGACCCGCAGATAGGGGAGACCTTTAAGGAGCTACTGCTTTCCACGGCCTTCCGCATCTACCTGTCGCAGGACATGACCGGCGTCGAGGTCTGCGGCGCCATGAAAAACGTCATCGCCATCGTATGTGGCATCTCCGCCGGCACCGGTGCGGGCGACAATACGCTCGCCCTTATCATGACGCGCGGCCTGGCAGAGATCAGCCGTCTGGTGCACGCCCGCGGCGGTCAAGCTATGACCTGCATGGGGCTTGCCGGCATGGGCGATCTCGTTGCCACCTGCACCTCGGAGCATTCGCGCAACCGCACCTTTGGCTACGAGTTTGCCCACGGCGTGTCGCTCGACGAGTATCAGGAGCGCACGCATATGGTGGTTGAGGGCGCCGTTGCGGCCCGCAGCGTCAGCGAACTTGCCCGTTCACTGGGCGTAGACATTCCGCTCACCTTTGCCGTGGAGCAAACGCTCTACAACGGTGTTACCTTGGATAGGGCGCTCGAAATTCTTACCGATCGCGTCCCCTCCCAAGAGTTCTACGGACTCACCGACTAGCGCAGAAAGGCTTCTACCATGGGTTCCATCAAAATCGCTCCGTCCGTCCTCTCGGCCGATATGGCCAACCTCAAGGGCGAACTCGACAAGATCGCCGGCGCCGACTACGTGCACTTCGACGTCATGGACGGTCACTTTACCGGTAACCTCACCTTTGGCGTTGACATCCTCAAGGCCGTCAAGCGCTCCACCGATGTACCGGTCGACGCACACCTGATGGTGTCGAACCCTGACGAGACCGTCGATTGGTACGCCGACGCCGGTGCCGACATGATCACCGTGCACTACGAGGCCTCCACGCACCTGCACCGCACGCTTACCCATCTGCAGCAGCGCGGTGTCAAGGCCGGCGTGGTGCTCAACCCCGCAACGCCCGTGTGCGTACTCGAGAGCATCATCGACGTCGTCGATATGGTGCTGCTGATGAGCGTGAACCCTGGCTTTGGCGGCCAGAGCTTTATTCCCGGTACCATTGCCAAGCTGCACGAGCTTACGGCCATGTGCGAGCGCCATGGCGTGTCGCCCCTGGTCGAGGTCGACGGCGGTATTTCTTCCAAGAACATTGCCGAGGTCGTCAAGGCCGGTGCCAACGTGCTCGTAGCCGGTTCCGCCGTATTTAAGTCCGAAGATCCCGCTGCCGAGGTTGCGCTGCTTCAGAAACTGGGCAACGAGGCCGCACAGGAGGCATAAACCCTTATGACCGCAGGTCAAAACCGCATACCCGTGAATCTTGACTATGCCGCCTCGACGCCCATGCGCGCCGAGGCGCGCCTTGCGCAGCGCGAATATGACGACAGCGAGCTTGCCGGCGTCAACCCCAACTCGCTGCACTCGCTTGGCCGGAAGGCCGCCGCGCGCCTGGAATTGGCACGTCGCGAGATCGCCCGTAGCTTTGGCGCACGCGTTCGCCCGTCCGAGATTGTACTGACCAACGGCGGCACCGAAGCCAACCAGTTGGCACTGCTCGGTCTTGCCGAAGGCGCCCGTCAGCGCGACCGTAAGCGTAACCGCGTGATCGTATCTGCCATCGAGCACGATTCGATTCTGGACAACCTGCCGCTGCTGCGCGCCGCCGGCTTTTCCGTCGACCTGGTGCAGCCCTGCCGCGCGGGCTACATAGAGCCCGCAGCGCTCACGGAGCTGCTCGGCGACGACGTGGCGCTCGTGAGCATTATGGTCGCCAACAACGAGACCGGCGTGGTGCAGCCCATCCGCGAGCTGGCCGCCGCCGCGCATGCTGCCGGCGCCTTGTTCCATACCGATGCCATCCAGGGCTATTTGCATATTCCGCTCGATGTCACCGAGCTGGGAGTTGACGCCATGACCGTTGCTGCGCACAAGATCGGTGGCCCCGTGGCATCCGGCGCGCTCTACCTTAAGAACCGCACGCCGCTGCGCCCGCGCATCTTTGGCGGCGGACAGGAAGCCGGACGTCGCGCCGGCACGCAGGACCTGCGTACACAGCTGGCTTTTGCCGCTGCCGCTTCCGCGCTGTTGCCGAATGTTGCTCAGGAGCGCACAACGCTGCAGGCCTTATCCGATAAGCTCTACGCCACGCTTACGGCGCATCCTCGCATTCACGCCACAATGGGCGACTACGCGCAGGCCGATCGTCTGCCGGGTATGGTTTCGATCTACGTCGACGGCATGGACTCCGAGGAGCTCATCGTCAAGCTCGATGCCGCCGGCTTTGAGGTTTCGGCCGGATCGGCTTGCTCGAGCGGCAGCATGGACCCAAGCCACGTGCTCAGCGCCATGGGCATCGGTCGCGAGCAGGCATTGGGCGCCCTTCGCATCTCGTTCGATGACCGCGTGAATCCGGACGATCTGGACGAATTTGCCCAGACGCTGCTCTCGATCGTAGGCGCCGCATGATCATCGCCGAGCTTGAGCACGCGCTACTGGCACGCTATCCCAAGACTAATGCCGAGAGTTGGGACCATGTAGGACTCTCCGTCGGCGACCCTGCCGCGCAGATTACCGGTGTTGCCTGCGCACTCGATGCGACCGAAACCAATGTGCACCGTGCTCTCGAGGCCGGTGCCAACGTGCTGCTGACGCATCATCCCATATACATCAAGGCACCCGAAGCCTTTTGTCCGGCGGATGCCGCACGCCCCCAATGCAGCGCGGCGCTCTACGAGGCAGCGCGTTGCGGCGTGAGCATCATATCGCTCCACACCAACCTGGACCGCTCGCACGAAGCCCGTGCCTGCCTGAGCAAGCTGCTGGGTGCCGCGCCCGTGAGCTCACTGGAGCACGTGGACGACCCCGAGGCCACCGGCCTGGGCGCGCTTGCAACGCTCAGCGACCCGTGCACACTGCGCGATCTTGCTACCCGTGCTGCCACGGCCTTCGGCAGCGACCCGCGTGTGTGGGGCGAAGCCGAGCACGCATGCCGTACCGTCGCTATTTTGGGCGGCTCCCTTGGCGACTTTGGAGAGCTCGCCATCGCCGCAGGCGCAGATGTTGTCGTGACGGGCGAGGCGGGCTACCACGTGGCGCAAGACCTTGCTTTGCGCGGGCTGCCGGTGATTTTGCTCGGCCACGACCGCTCCGAGGAGCCGTTCGTTGATATATTGATGAACTCTGCAGTTGACGCCGGGGTCGACCCCCGTCATGCGATTAAAATACTGAACCCTTGCCAATGGTGGACTGTGACAAAAGGAGAGAACTTATGAGCGCCGGCGCTACGCTACTCAAGCTGCAACAGATCGATTTGGAGCTCGCCCGCAACAAGAGCGAACTTGCCAATATGCCGGAGCTCAAGGAGCTCGCTTCCAAGCGCAAGACCTATGTGAAGCTCAAGTCCGAGATGACCAAGCTCTACGCTCAGCGCAAGGATCTGGACATTGAGCTCGACGACCTCAACACCACCGAGATCCAGACCAACAACGCCATCGAGGCTGCCAAGAAGCGTCACGTCGACGGTTCTGATTACCGCGAGGTGCAGGACCTGGAGAATGAGCTTGCTACCCTGGCAAAGCGTCTGGACAAGATCGAGCACACCCGCAAGGACGTCGTCGTCGCCCACAAGGAGGCGCTCGACCGCGAGGCTCGCGCGCAGGCCATCATCGCCAAGTTCGAGGAGGGCGTGAAGTCCGACACCAAGGCCGCCCGCGCCAAGGCCGCCGACCTCCAAGCCCAGATTGACGCCGCCACCAAGGAGCGCACCGCGCTTGCCGCCACGCTGCCGACCGACGTCCTCACCGATTACGAGCGCCTGCTCAAGCAGTTCCGCGGCCTGGCAGTCGAGACCATCAAGGGCAACATCCCCACGGTCTGCCACACCGCGCTGCAGGCGTCGTCCATGAGCGACCTCAACCACGACGGTAGCGAGATTACGCACTGCCCGTACTGCCACCGCCTGCTCGTGCTCCCCAGCAAGGAAGCCTAACGATGACGGCGGTACCCAACAATTCAATGCAACTTGAGGGAAAAACGATCCTGCTGGGCATTACCGGCGGGATCGCCGCCTATAAGTCGTGCAATATCGTGCGCCTGCTGCAAAAGCGCGGCGCGCACGTCAAGGTTGTCATGAGCGAGCATGCCACCGAGTTTGTGGGCCCGCTCACCTTCCGCGCGCTCACCAACGAGCCGATAGCAGTAGGCCTGTTCGACGATCCCTCCGACCCCATCCACCACATTTCGCTGGCGCAGGAGCCCGATTTGGTGCTCGTGGCGCCCGCGACGGCCAATATCATCGCCAAGATGGCCAACGGCATCGCCGATGACCTTATTTCCACCACGCTGCTTGCGACGCCGCGGCCCGTCGTGATCGCGCCGGCTATGAACAACGGCATGTGGAATGCGCCGGCTACACAGGCCAACATGGCCACGTTGCGCGACCGTGGCGTCCATGTGGTGGGACCCGGCAGCGGCTACCTTGCCTGCGGCGACGTGGACACGGGACGCATGAGCGAGCCCGAGGACATCGTCGAGGCCGTCTGCAAGGTGCTGAACCCCGTGCCCCAGGACCTTGCGGGCAAGCGCATCGTGATTACCGCCGGCCCCACGCACGAACCGATCGACCCTGTGCGCTTCATTGGCAACCGGTCGTCGGGCAAGATGGGCATCGCCCTGGCGGGGGAGGCCGCTCGCCGCGGTGCTGCGGTAACGCTTGTCCTGGGACCGACATCGCTCGATGTTCCCCACGGCGTGGAATGCGTACGCGTGCAAGCCGCCGCTGAAATGCTGCAGGTGGCTCTGGGCGCCTTTCAGACGGCCGATGCGGCCATTTGTGCCGCAGCCGTCGCCGACTACACCCCCGCAGCCCCTGCCGACCATAAGCTCAAAAAGGCTAACGAGCGCCTGGATCGCATCGAACTGGTCGAGACGGTCGATATCTTAGCCGAGCTTTCGCGCCAAAAGGGGGAGCGGTGCGTGATCGGCTTTGCGGCCGAGACCGATAACGTCGTGGAGTACGCGCAGCGAAAGCTCGCCCGCAAGGGTTGCGATGCGATTATCGCCAACGATGTCTCGCGCGCCGATTCGGGCTTTGAAACCGATACCAACAAGGCTTGGATCGTGAGTATGGCGGGTACGCAAGAACTTCCCGTACTAACAAAGCCCCAGCTCGCAGATACAATTTTGGACTTGCTTCAAAATTTGTAAAAAAGTTCTTGCACAAGGACAAAGTTTCGGGTTAATATACTCCCTGTTGCGAGCGAGAGCAGAGCAACAAACAAAAGCTTCGGGACGTGGCGCAGCTTGGTAGCGCACTTGACTGGGGGTCAAGGGGTCGCTGGTTCGAATCCAGTCGTCCCGACCAGAAGTTTGCAGGTCAGGCACCTAGTGCCTGACCTTTTTTGTTTTAAGCAATTGCTTAATTTTGATTAAGCAACAGGGTGCCAATAATCTACCTACGCGATAATCGCCTTTTGCGGCTAATTGCGCGTGTTGCACTAGCTTGAGCCGATTTATTAACGCGATGTGAATCTACATACGCGTAGCTGGTATACAGCCGAGTACGGGCTGTATTTATCACGGCGATTTACGCAGATATAGCGACTGTAACGAACAAGCGTGTCGCTGTATTTATTCCAGTAGTTCACTTGATAGGTGGACAAGTGGGCTGTTGCAACGAAATGCCAACCGGAATGGGCTCTATACGAGGACGCCGCAGAGGTGATGGCGGGGGAGTGCGGCAGGCGCTCTGAGAGCCGCTGTATGACCCTATTTCTCCTCAACCCGAATACCTGTGCCGCGAACCTAAACCGTTCGTACACTTGCCAAAAGATAGGCCCGCGCAGAGTCGCGCGGGCCTTGCACTAGAAAATCTAGAAGCACCAAGCGGGAAACACGTTGCCGGCACTGTTGGCACTACCGCTGCTCCAGCGACCGAAAGGGTCAACATAGATAAAGTCCGTTGAGTCACTCGGAGACACGGAACGAGTGCTGAAATAGCACACAATCTCAGGTCCAGAATACCTCGACGTCGCATAGTACTCGTACTGGGCGCCGTCAGACTGGAGGTCTCCGTAAATCTCGGTCGTCGAGAGGATGAAGACCTTGTCATTCGTTGCCGTCGGAGTGCCGGCGCTACCGCCGCCCTCGTTGTCCGTCATCTTCGTGACGGCCTTCGCCTTGGACCGGAGCTCGGCCGGCAGGAGCACCCAGAGGTCACCGGAGTTCAGGCGGGCGCGGAGCTTAGAGGACCTCCAACCGCCGACATTGGTCTTTGTGTCGTTCCAGATGTGTTTGTATAGGACATCGTAGGTCGTCTCAAACGTCAGCCCCGCCTTGCCGCTACCGTCGGCGAGGTCGTCATGGTTAATACCGATGATGCGGTATCTGGGCATCGTGGTGTCAGCACTGCGAATCTCTCATAGAAGATATGCAACAACTTGATAATTTCGCAGCCTTAAGGAAGAACCTTTTCACTGTTTCCGAGGACAGCACAATTGAAGAAGCCTCGGTCCATGAAGGAGACTTTCCCATATACATAGATTAAGATAAGACCGTGTATGACCAATATGAACTTGAGCATATTCCGTCCGTATTCATACTGGATGACCAAGGAAACATCATCGGCCCATCCGAAGGAGAGTAAGAACCTCTTGCCTTATTAAAGAAATACGCCGAATACAACGGGTATGAAGCGGAAGGAGGCGACATCGAGTAGCTATCAAAGGCCAGATTAAGGAGCCAGCCATGAAGAAATGCCTGCCCTCCATCGTCTCAGCAGCTCTTTGCCTCTCCCTTGTCATGATCCCATTTGTACCCGTTGCGGCAGCCTATGCCGACGAGGGATGTCCCGCCGAGAGCAGCGAGATCTATGTCGGAGACAACTATGACGAAAATTACGATATATCCCTTTTTGAGCGCGGGCGCTGCACGGATTCATATTCCAAGGCGTGGTGCGATTCTCACGGATTTGCAAATAACCGCACCGTCCTTCACAAGGTCAAGCTGAACTCGAAGGAGGAGGCTTACCTGCGCGATCCCTACCTTGCTGGCACCGCTGAAGTTATCGCCGGTCTCGTGACAACCGGTCCTGGCGGCGGCTTGTTTGCAACCGCAATGACATCGTACCGACTTTTCACTTGCATGTTCTGAAAGGCAGTTGCCATGCAGTCGCAAAATCAATCAAGATACTTGACCACAATCGGCTTTGCCCTGCTTGCATTACTCTTTGCTAGCGACCTTTTGCTGAAACCGCCCAAGGAACTCGTTTCGCTTGGCATAGCCTGCATTTCCGCCCTTTACTTTACGGCAACCCTATTCGTCGGACTAAAGGAAAGGAAAAAAGGCGCAGTCGTTGCATCTGCCGTAGGCGTGATCACATCCATTGCCTCATTCTTTATCTGACACATTGGTGATCTAGGGGCGATATAGTAGGAATACGACCGGGAGAGCCGGGACCAGATTGCCCGGGTTGCCCGGTCAGCTCGCGCGACGGCGCGGCGGTTCGACAGAAAGCTCTCCGGACTTCACGCCGTTTCTGATCGCATTGTAGACAGCCATTTCGTCTTCGCAGTCAGCGAGCACGCGGTGTGCGTCGTCGTTTTGGATGTACAGTAAATCTCGAAGGTCCTCCATGCACCAGCGTCCGAGATTTGGCCATGCGCGTCGCGCGAGCTGATAAGTGTCGATTTCGATGTTGTAGTTAAAGCCCAGACCAAAGCCGTCCCAGGCAGAACGGCATTGTTTCCTTGATTATCAACTTCATCCGGACACTTCCCGCATTCATCCGTGTGTGTACGGATGAATGCGGGGTTCGATACCCCGGCGGCCTGATCGGCAGACCGCTGGGAATTCTCACTCCTCGATAAAAGCCGGCACTCGGTTAGTCCTGCGCATCTTGAAATCGCCAGTCTCGTGGGAGACGTAGAGAATGCCGTCCATCCCGTCTCGTGATGCATACGACAGGTGAACTGAACCGCAATCCGATCCATCATTGTCGAGAAGATCGAACGAATTCGGGTCGCTCGTTGCAGCCAAACGACCACTCATACAAGAGCCATCGTCATTACAGATTTGCCATTCCATATCTTCGCCTGCAAGAATCGCCATAGACGGCTTGGTCGCGCCATCGTTGACATACATCCCATCTATGCCAAAACCGTTTTCAGCGCCTTCGATGAACGACTGCTCGGACCTAAACCTCGCAAATGATGCACATAGCACCATTGCAAGACAAAGTGCAAAGCCAACAATAACGATCTTTACGTAGCTCTTGGCCGTCATGCCATCCCTCTTTTCGATTGCCTAAAGAAATGCGGAAGAAGCTGTTCGTCGCGGCTTGTTTGTAGGCCCTTCTGCCCCGGTTCGGTTACTAAGGTTACTAGAGAGATTCTATATATAATTGTTACCCATATACGTAATATGAATTTCGGACATATCGAAATCAATCAATGGTTGCGGGAGTTTCCGACCTCAGTGAAATGCCACCCTATACCCACAGAATCAGTCTGGCTGACATGTGCCAATGTCCGCTGACGGCACTTGGTCGGCAACGGTCTTAGCCCATCGGCCCCAACAGCGTCTCCTTCTGTCGTGCCGCGGGCCAGGCGCACGGCGGTGGCGCCGTGCCGCGGCAGCTGGACGACCGCGTCGTCGACCGTGGCGATTACACTCGCGACGGCACGCCTCGCTAGTTTGCCTCGCCCTATTGGCCCCAGCGCGCTGCAGTTCAATCAGCTGTTACAATTACCCACCCACAAAACCCCATCTAGCAGGGGCTTTGCTGTTATAGAGACCTGGAAAGAAAGGGTCGAACCGAAGTGTCTGGCCGGACGCCAATTGTCTGGGAACTGCTTCGGATTCGACCCTCTTTTACTTTCGCCCACTCGGTGGACTTCGGGTTTAATGCTTAAGGGCGGGGATTTAACAAAGTGAAATTTTAATGAAAAGAAACCCAGCTGCAACAATTGCCATGGTGAGGGCTCGAATTGGCCATATAGATCTAAAATTGTCACGATACCTTCTCTTTTGCTGGAACGATATATCTATACAAGGTTGTGAGCGGAAAACAAAAATACGTCGATTGCTATCCGACAAACAGGTCTGGAATTGCATTCACCGGCATTTCGGGGCAGATTGATACACTTGTACGAAAGGGAACCTATGTGGTGCGTTGGGTTGGAGCTGCCGCAGGCCCGATATGGATTGCGGTCTTGCGCCCCGATGTCCAAATAGGTTTCTCTCTCTAGACGGGAAGTTGCTCATGGACACCATATATGACGGAAACGACTGGGTCGATCATTATACTTGGCGCCTGGTCGGCTCGGATGACAATGGGGATGTGGTGTTTGATGGACTATGTCCAAAGCATCTCCATCCTTTTGTCTCGTCGTTAATTGAGAGTTCCGCTCGTGTTGCCCCCTACAGCTCGGCATCGCTTCATGATACGGACGTTTTGAAGACCATAAGGGAATCAATTGACGAGGGCACGATGAGCGGCCCGCTGTTTTCTCGGCTTGTGGGGCTAGATGAGATTGGCTCGAAACGACTGCTTGCGGGCGAAAAGGTGGAACTCACTTATCGGTCGATGATTTCAATCCTGCGGCTAGCCGATGTTCTTCGCAAATAAATGAGGCTTCCGTGGCCATGTGGCAGCTTGTCTCACCGATGGGTGGGAGTCGAGTACTTTTCGGACGATTTGCTTGGCCTCGGCGCAGTCCTGGACGGGAACTTGTACGTCAGCCTTCAAAAACGACATTTTTCGACATGTTTGGAGGCTGACGTACACAAATGCAGAATCCCGCGCAGCCCAGAACCGTCCTCCACATGTCTGGACTCTCTATGCTTACGCTGGATAGACATCGCTAGAACGGGTATAGTATCGAAAGTTTTGTCGTTTACCAGCGGGGGAGTCCTGTGGGCATCAAAAAGAAGATCAAAAAGGAGCTTATCGGCACTTCCGATTACCCGTCGAATAAGATCTTCACGATCTCCAATTTCATTACCTTTACGCGCCTGGTCCTCACGCTCGTCTTCCTGTACCTGTTTGTGACGGACAACAACCGTGTCGTCGCCATTGTCATCTATGCTATTGCGGCCTCCACCGACTGGATGGACGGTCAGATTGCCCGCATGACCAAAACGGTCTCGTGGCTCGGCAAGGTCATGGACCCTATCTGCGACCGTGCACTGCTGTTTACCGGCGTGTTGGGCCTGGTAGTCCGCGGCGAGCTTCCCATCTGGGTCTGCGTGCTCATTATCGGCCGCGATATCTACCTGGGTATCGGCACGCTCATCGTGCGCCATTATCACCGTCGTCCCATTGACGTCGTCTTTCCCGGCAAGATTGCCACGGCACTGCTCATGACCGGCTTCTCACTTATGTTGTTGGGCTTTCCCGTCGTGGACGGCTGGCATCTGCTGCCCGCCACGCTCACGGCATTCCCGGGTCTCAACGGCAGCTCGGTGCCCCTCGGCATCTTCTTTGTGTACAGTGGCGTGATGTTCTCTATGCTCACCGCTGTCATCTATTCCATTAAGGGAGGGGCGGCCATTAAACAGGCCGTCGCGCATCCCGAGGACGAGGACACCGACTTTCTCAACCCCGAAATCGAAGACTGATTCATTGGGGTATGATTACGTACGGTTCATTCTTTGCGGCGTGGCCGCGTTAGATAGGGGTTGTCATGGACAACAAGGTTAACAATATGCCTCAGAACGATAAGACTGCGGACGCTACCTGCGTTTTCCGTGTTCCTTCGAGCGATGTCACCGTTCCCGACCTTATGGCCAACGTGCACATCACCGCTCCGGTTCTGTCCATCGTCAAGGGTCCGCAGACCGGAGCTGCCTTTGAGCTCGAGGACGACGTGACCACCATCGGCCGCGATCCCGCGAACGCCATCTTCCTCAACGACATGACCGTCTCGCGCAGCCACGCACGCATTATTCGTGAGGGCCTGGGGGCCCGTATTGAGGATCTGGGCTCGCTCAACGGCACCTGGGTCGACGGCGCCATCGTCAACGGTGCTCCGCTGCACGACGGCTCTTCCGTTCAGATCGGTACGTTCACGCTCATCTACCACGAGAGCACGCCGGAGCGCATCGAAACCGGTGAGTAGGTAATGGCCGAACGCAACTATCTGAGTATCGGCCAGGTCGTCAATCTACTTCGAGGCGCATACCCCGATCTATCGAACTCAAAAATTAGATTTCTAGAAGATGAGGGGCTCATCACCCCTCATCGTACGCCTAAGGGGTATCGCCAGTACTCCAAGGAAGACGTTGACCGTCTCGAGGTCATCCTGCACCTGCAGAAGACCCGCTACATGCCGCTCAACGTCATTAAGCAGCGCCTGGAGAACGCAACGGACCTGTCCACTTTGGCTTACGAGGTGGGTCTTCTGTCCGATGTTCCGCTTAAGACGGAGCCCAAGGAGACCAAGCAAAAGCTGCACCCCATCGAGACCATTCCCGACATGCTCGGCGTCGAGATCTCGTTTATCCGCTCCCTGGCCGAGAACGATCTTATTCGCATCATCAAGAGCCCGCAGAACCGAGAGCTCGTCGATGGCCGAGATTTCCCGATTATCCGTTACTGCTCGGAGCTGTCGCGCTTCCACATTGAGCCGCGCAACCTGCGTCAGTACGTATCGTCGGCAAACCGCGAGTCTTCGATGTTTGAGCAGGTTCTCGTGAGCATGCTCGGCATGGATACCTCCGATGACGAGCGCGACGCCAAGCTCGAGCGCGCTTTTAAGAAGCTGCACGATCTCACCGAGGGTGTACACACCGCGCTCCTTAAGAACCGTGTCTTTGAGTCGCTCAACGCCGTGGTCGAGGACGCTGACATCGATGCTCTCGATGAGGAGATCGCGCGTTCCGAATCGACCAAGGCTAAAAGCGATGGGGCAAGCGTCCCCGCGGTTGCCGCGCACGACGAGTCGCTCGTGCAGCCGTCCAAGGTTGTCGTCCCCTCACATAGCTCGTCTGCCAACGCGGGTAAATAACCGCCGCCCACCCGGCAATCCATGAAAGGTCACGCCATGTACGACTTCGAATCTCATATCGTCGATATTCCCGACTATCCCGAGCCCGGAGTCGTCTTTAAGGACATCACGCCGCTCTTTGGCAATCCCGAGGCGCTCAAAGCCATGACCGATGCCCTCGCCGAGCACTTTGCCGGCATGGGAATCACTAAGGTCGTGGGCCCCGAGGCTCGCGGCTTTATGGTCGGTGTGCCCGTGGCCGTCGCCCTGGGCGCCGGCTTTGTTCCCGCACGTAAGCCGGGCAAGTTGCCGCGCGAGACCGTGAGCCAGAGCTACGAACTCGAGTACGGCACCGATTCAATTGAGATCCATGCCGACGCTATTAGCTCTAAAGATACCGTGTTGATTCTGGACGACTTCGTCGCGACGGGCGGAACCGTCGAGGCAACAGGTAAACTAGTGCGAGATATGGGCGCAAAGCTTGTAGGTTACGGTTGTATCCTTGAGCTTGCGTTTCTCAACCCGCGCAAGAAGCTCACGCCTTCTAACGAGGATGTTGAGCTCTTTAGCCTGGTAACGGTGGACTAGCCGCTACCCTTAGATACCGGAAAGGAAGCTACATGCGCACAGCAAACACGCACAGAAACATGGCACGCTGCGCTGCTACGGCAACCCTCGCTTGTGTTTTGGGCCTGGGCCTCGTGGCTCCGGCCTACGCCGATACCGCATCCGACCTTGCTGCTGCCCGTACCAAGCTCGAGCAGATTGGCACCCAAACCCAGCAAATTCATGAAGAACTCTCCGCACAGACGCAGGAGCTTGATCAGACTGCAGGCGAGATCACGCAAAAGCAGCAAGAGATTGCCGAGGGCCAGGCAAAGCTTTCGAGCTACGTTGCCGGTGAGTACAAGACTGGCGGTCTGAGTCTCCTTCAGGTTCTGACGGGCGTCGACGATCTGGGCGACATGCTCAACCGTCTGTTCTACTACGGCAAGGTTTCCGACAAGCAGGCCCAGACCATTCAGGATGTCAAGGACCTTAAGCAGCAGCTCACCGATAAGCAAGCCGAGCAGGAGAAGAACGTCGCCGCGACGCAGAAGAAGGTCGACGAGCTCAACGCCCAGCAGGCTGAGGCCCAGAGTGTCGTGAACTCCCTGGATTCACAGCTGCAGGCCGAGCTTGCTGCCGAGGCCGAGGCCAACGCCGCGCTGCAGGCTGGCATAAATGCCAGCACTGCCGAAAAGGCCACGGTGAGCAACGACACCGCCGGTACGACCGAGAACACCCCCGCGCCCACTCCTGCTCCCTCGCCGCAGCCTTCGACGCCCACTCCTGCTCCCACGCCGCAGCCCGTGACGCCCGCTCCGGCTCCGACGCCTTCCGCACCGAGCCAGTCCGTTGACGGTGGTACCGTTGTTTCGCGCGCCTACAGCAAGCTCGGTTATGCTTATTCTTGGGGCGGCATTGGACCGAACAGCTTTGACTGCTCCGGTTTTGTGAGCTACTGCCTCACCGGCCGTTATTGCCGCCTTGGCACCACGGGCACCTTTATGGGCTGGACCCGCGTGTCCGATCCCCAGCCTGGTGACGTCGTGGTTAACTCTTACCACACCGGCATCTACATTGGTAACGGCCAGATGATCCATGCTTCCGACTACAAGACGGGCGTTATCATCAGCTCCGTTGCCGCTGGCATGAACAACAATTACATTTTCGTACGCTACTAATCTATTAATACAGCGAACGAACGTGGGCCTCGCGATCTTGAGTCACGAGGCCCATTCTTATTGCCTCTACTGTTTGCCTTAGGATCAGGACGGCTATCTAGTATTCAAAACTAGATAGCCGTCCAATTGATGAGAAAGACGGCTATAATTGTTGAGGAACAACTAGAAAGGACCCTCAATGAGCTGGGCGCTTATCTCCGATTCGAGCTGCAATCTTCGCGATTGGCAGCCAACCGCACCTCATACCACCTTTGCATTTGCACCCCTTAAGATCCGAGTAGGGGAGCGTGAATTTGTCGATGACCTCTCGCTCGATGTTCACGAGCTTAATGTTGCCATTCAATCGGAAGCCAGCGCATCATCGAGCTCCTGCCCGAGCGTAGGGGAGTGGGCTGAGCTCTTTAAGCTCTCCGACAAGACGATCTGCATGCCCATCTCCGAGGGCGTCTCGGGAAGCTACAATGCCGCGGCTACCGCACGTGACATGGTGCTTGCCGAAGAGCCCAACCGTCAGATTCATTTGGTTAACTCGCGAGCCGCAGGCGGCAAAATGGATCTAATCTTCCTGCTGTTCGACCGCTATCTTGCAAGTAACCCGGATGCCTCCTTTGAGGATGCCTGCGCTTACTTCGATAGCTTGGAGCAGAACAGCAAGATTCTCTTTAGCCTGTGTAATTACGAGAACCTTGCAAAGGCTGGACGCATTCCTAAGGCAGCCGGCGTTATTGCCAACAAGCTCAATATCCGCATTTTGGGCACGGCGAGCGAAGCGGGCAAAATCGAACTCGTTGGGCACACGCGTGGCGAAAAGAAGATGCTCACCAAGATTGTCGACACCATGGAGGCCGAGGGTTTCACGGGCGGCGAGGTCATCATCGATCACGTTGAGAACGAAGCTGGAGCCCAGGCGCTTGCCGACCGCATTGTCGAGCATTGGCCCGGCTCCAAGACTATCATCATGCCCTGTAACGGGCTAGATTCATACTATGCCGAGATGCACGGCCTCATCATCGGCTACGGCATGGGCGTGGCTTCGGGCCGATAATGTCCAACTAAACAAACGCACGGGCGGGATAAGGGGCCAATGGCTCTTTATCCCGCCCGTCTTATGCCTCAATTAGCTATTAAACCCATTAAACTTAAGGTAGCTCATCAGGTACGCCTTCGATACAAAAGACGAAACCGCACTGCGTACGAGCAGCGACTCGCGCGTAACCTGATGTGCGGTATCGGGCACGGGGGTCTGCTCGACGGAAAACGCCGCACGAATCGATGCCTCAAGTTGATCAACTACATAATCGAAAGCCGTCGGAGCGTCGTAGCTCAAGCGCTGAATATTAAAGAGCGCCTGAACCGCAGCGATGGGCAGCACCTGTTTAAAGATACAAATGGCGATGAGACGCGCAATCTGCTCACGGCCATACTGCTTTTTAACCGGAGAAGGAACGAGGCCGACCTTTACGTAGTTATTGATCATCGAAGGCGTGATAACGGGCTGCTCTACGCAAATCGAAAGCGGCTCCATCCACAGCGCCACATATTCAATAACCTGATCGCGATAGAGCGTTACGTTGGGCAGCTGATCATAGCGTGGCAGGCTCAATGCGTTGAGTTTACCCACTATATCGGACTGAATAAATGCATCCGGCAGCACCGTCGGCTGAATATCCTCCGGCTTAATGCTGACCGATGTATCGGACATCGGGATAACATGTTTGGCGTGGTTCATAAGAGGCCTCCGATCGTTTTCTATATTGTATTCTAGGTTATCTAGTTTTGCATACCACATAGCCGCTAAGTAAAAGTGGTTGGACAGCACGTTGAAGCACCGTCCAACCACTATGTTTAAAGATAACAACTTTACATAAGATATATTATCGTACTTATCCGCGTAGGAAAGCATATGCGCTGGTTGCCGCTATGGCTCCGTCTGAAACGGCGGTCACAACCTGACGTAAACGCTTGGAGCGGATATCGCCGGCTGCGAATAAGCCGGGTGTGCGGGTGGCCATCGAATCGTCGGTGACAATGCCGCCGTCCGGAGCCAGATCGACTAGATGCTCAACCAGCTCGGTATGTGGCTGCGTCCCCGCAAAGACAAAGATGCCAAATGAGCTAGGTTCAAAGGACTCAGCGTGCATTTCACCAGTCGCATTGTCCTTGAACGTGATTGTGGTGGGCATCGCTTCACCAGAAAGCTCAACAATACTAGTTTGGTACCTAACTGAAATATTGTCCTTAGCAAGTACCTTATTCACAACGCCCTCGGGTGCACGGAACTGATCGCGACGCAACACAATGGTCACGCTGCTGGCAATGTCGGACAGGAACAGCGCCTCCTCGCATGCCGAATTGCCGCCTCCGATAACAAAGACCTGCTTGCCACGGAAGAACATACCGTCACACGTCGCGCAATACGAAACGCCACGACCGCGATACGTGTCCTCGCCAACAAAACCAGCAGGACGCGGCGTGGCACCCATGCACGCAATGACGCTCTTGGCCGTTGTGTCGCCCATATCATGATGGATGGTAAATTGAGCCGCATCGGCATCGTAATCGACGCCTTTCACCATACTCCATTCAACCTGAGCCCCCAGGCCTTCAGCATGCTGTTGGAATCGCTCACCAAGTTCAACACCGCTCAGCAGCGGAATGCCAGGATAATTCTCAATCTCGTTGCTCGTGGCAATCTGTCCGCCCGACATGCCCTGCTCAAGGACAGTCGTCGTCAGGTTGGCGCGCGCCGCATAAATGGCGGCAGCATAGCCCGCAGGGCCGCCGCCGATAATCGCAACATCGATTGTCTGATCGGTAGTCATGAAGAGTCCTCTCGTCGAAACGTTGTCGTTCTTTGCGCTCATACCCAAATTTACGTGAACGTGACACTCATGCACTACAATGATAAATCCGTGTTACAACGTCGAAGGGGAGTTATCGATGGATCAGACGCAGACGAGCGACGACGCTCCCCTGCTCACGCACAGCACTCCTCAATCGAAGCAAACCACGCTCTTGGCGCAGCAAAAACCTCTCGTGACCATCGTGCACGCCTCGGTCGGCTCGGGCCACAAGGCCGCCGCAAATGCAATTGCGCAGGCATTCGACCTCATCCGCGGCACCAATGGCATCCCCGAGGATGTTGAGATTGAAGTGCTCGATATCCTTGATTTTGGACGTATTAAATTCGACGGCAATAAGACCGCGGCTTCTTTTACGGGAGCCACGCGCCCCATTTACGACCTGACCTGGCGATATACGCTTACGGGACATCTTCTCTGGGGTGGTGGCACGGCATGGTCGCGTATTATGTTCCCTGCCTTCAACGAATATATTCGCAGCCGCAGGCCCATAGCCGTGGTCGCAACGCACATCACAGCAGCCAATGTCGCCGTGGGCGCCCGCGTAATTACGGGTATCGATTATCCGGTTATCTGCGTACCGACCGACTACGAAGTCGAGGGTTGGTGGCCCCACAAGGACACCGATCTCTTCTGTGTTGCCAACGAATTTATGGCCGAAACGCTGCGTCCGCGCAAGGTGCCCGAGGCAAAGATTCGCATTACCGGCATTCCTATTCGCGCCGGATTCGACACGGATTACGATCGCGAGGAAGAGCTAGCCAAGTTCAACCTCCCCATCGACAAGACCGTCGTGCTGGTAATGGCCGGTGCCAGCTTGCCTCAGCCTTACGTCCGCTTTCGCGCGGCGATGGACCACACACTCCCCTTCCTGCGCAGTTTTGAAGACATGCACTTTGTCTTTTTGCCCGGCAAAGACGTGGAGTATGCCACCCGGCTGAAGACGCTCTTCGATGCCATGAAGCTCGAGAACGTCACGGTGTTGGACTATGTCGACGACATGGCGGCCCTCATGCACGGCTGCGACCTGGCAATCCTCAAATCGGGCGGGCTCACGGTCACCGAGTGCCTATGCGCACATCTGCCGATGATCCTGCTGGGCAAATCGTACGGCCAGGAAAAGGCCAACACCACCATGCTCACTGGCATGGGCGCCAGCATGCACGTCACCACGGCACGAGAGCTCATCGTGACGTTGCGCCACCTGCACGACCATCCCGAATCACTCAAAGCCCTACTCATCAACGGCGAAGTACTACGCCGCCCCCACGCAGCCGAAGACATCGCCGTCGCCACCATGGAACTCGCAGGCAAGCCCCAAAAGCGCAAACGAGCCTTCTGCCGTTTCTACTGGGGCGGAAAACCCGCGCATATCCGCTAGAGTCTTAATGTCCGCCGAGCAGCTACGTTTACGTACTAGCAGCTATACCAGATTCCCCACCACTAGAACCTGCAAAGGCGAAACCGGAAAATCTAAATACAGTAAGCCAATGCGGCAAAGGGATTGTTCCTTTGTCGCATTGGCTTACTAGAATGTAAATATTTTTTCAAGCGAGTAGCCGCCCGCCCGCCTCTCACACATATCGTTCCACGCGCAGTTTCGCAGCGAGCGAAGCGACGCGAGAATGTTTGAGCATGGAATGATATGTGTGAGAGGCGGGCGGGAGGGATACGAGCGCCCCTAGGCGACACCGCTGGAGCCGAAGCCTCCTTTGCCTCGGTCGGTTTCGTCTAGTTCTTCTACTTCTGTGAGGTTGACCGTGGGGACTTCTTGGATGACGAGTTGGGCGATGCGGTCGCCTTTGTTGATTTGGATGTTGTTCGTGGGGTCTAGATTGATGAGGATGACTTTGAGCTCTCCTCGGTAGTGGGCGTCGATGAGGCCAGGCGTATTGACTATAGACAGACCCTGCTTAATGGCTAGACCGCTGCGGGGCTGGACGAAGCCGGCGTATCCGTCGGGCAGCGCAATGGCCAAGCCAGTGGAGACCAGACGACGCTCAAAGGGCTTCAGAATGCAATCCTCGTTGGAACGCAGGTCCAGGCCAGCATCCGTAGGATGGGCGTATTTGGGAAGTTCGACGGTTGGGTCGAGACGTTTAATGTTAACGGTAATGTTGGACATGAAATCACCTTAGCTTGTCGAGCTCTTGCAGAAACTCATCGACGTCTTTGAAATCGCGATAGACCGAGGCAAAGCGGATGTAGGCAACTTTATCGATCTTGGCCAACCGCTTAAGAACCATATCGCCCAGCTCATGGGACGTAACGGCCGTAAGCGTACGGGAGCGAAGCTCGACCTCAATATCGTCAATGATCTCGTTGAGCTTTTTAGTGTCGATATCTCGCTTGATCGTGGCTCGCATCAAACCGACCAGCAGCTTATTGCGATCGAACCGTTGCTTGGTTCCGTCTGACTTAATGACCTCGATAGGGTCTTCACAACGCTCAAATGTCGTAAAACGATAATTGCATGAGCAGCATTCGCGACGGCGCTTGATGGTGTTATTAGATTCCTGCATGCGGGAATCAACGACGCGGGTATGTGCCTTGCCGCATTTGGGACAGCGCATAGTACCTCCTCTAAAACGATTACAAGGGTACCATGCGACGGTACTTAAATCTTAGGAACGTGCGGGAACTTTAAGATGCGCACCGGCATCGAGCGAGCCATGCTCCAGGTGATTGACGTTGCGGATCATATCAGAGGTCTCCTGCGTGGAAAGACCTTCAATCGGATGCTCCTGGGCAAGCGACCACAAGGAATCGCCAGACTGAACACGGACGGTCTCATAGGTAACGTTAGATGCCGACTCGGCATATGCGGCATGACGAGCGCTGAAGATCGAGGTGGCAAGTACAAAGAAGAGCGTGAGCGCAACGGCCAGCGTGACAATCGTCGAGACCTTTAGGGCAACGGGGGCCGAGGTCGTGGCGACGCACTGGCTGCGGACGGGCTTGCCAGGCAGTGTTTGGAAACCAGATCGGCCGACTTTGACAACCGTGAAAGCCGGCGCCGCAGGCGTCTCGAGCTTAAGGGCGAGGTTTCCCTGGACCATATCCGTTGCGTTCATCTTGTTCTCCTCTCGCGTGTTTTGCTGAGAACAGTTTTATCAAGAGCAGACTCTACTACATCAGAAGTGTACTCCTTGACCTCTACAATCTGTGCATCGGTTAAAAAATCCTTGTAGGCTT
>USLO01000003.1 GCA_900555515.1 uncultured Collinsella sp. | reverse complement strand
GTACAAGCAGCATACCGCAAGAGGGTAAAGCAGTTCCATCCGGACTTGCATCCCGATGACCCCAAAGCCAAAGCCAAGTTCCAGGCGCTCAACGAGGCGTATCAGGTAATCAACGACCCCGAGAAGCGTAAGAAGTACGACCAGTATGGAGAGCATTGGCGCGAGGCTGGCAACTTTGGCGGCCAGCAGGAAGCTGGTGGCTGGAGCAGTGGCAGTCCATTTGAGGGCTTTGATTTCAGCAGTATGGGCGGTGGAAGTGGTAATGGCTTCTCCAGTTTCTTCGAAAACCTGTTTGGAGGTGGTGGTTTCCATAGCCGTCATCAGTCTTCTATGCAGGGAGGTATGCAACAGGATATGGAAGCCACTGTTTCCATCGATTTATACACAGCTTTGCTTGGCGGCGAGGTGATGGTCCAACTGGGTGATGGCTCGCGCATCAAACTGAGGGTTAAACCTGAGACTCAGGATGGTACCAAGGTTAGACTTCGCGCAAAGGGATATGACCTGGGCAATGGTCAACGCTCCGATTTGATTATCACCTACAACGTCACTCTCCCCACTGGGCTCAATGCACGCCAGAAAGAGTTGCTCAGACAGATGCAGCAGCTGTCATAGCACCAAGCACAGCATCAGGTTGATGCGCGACAAGACTTTCATGATTTTATAGATAGACTCCGTTTGTCATTCCGCAAGGATGATGAACGGAGTTTTTTCGTTTACCATCCATTCCTTCCCATTGCTGTCTACCGCCATAAGCCGCCGATTGCAGTCTGTCATCGCCGGGAACATCAATTCATTCCAAGTGCATCAAGAATAATCTCTCCTCATAGTTGTCATCCTGCTCGAGATGAAATAATTCTTGAGTTCAAACTGTGAATTATTCATTTCGCGCTTCCAAACCGTCGTTTCAAACCGCGATTTTCCTAATTCGCACCCCGCAACCACTCTATCTATGGTCTGGGCAGACGATGACGCGCATGGGGCAAAAAAATAGGCATGCACTATGCGAATGACCATGGTGCATGCCTATGCCTGGATGTCGACGACACGTCTATTTGATAGTGTCAAATCCCTGTCCGAAGACGCCGTGACAGAAAGTCTGTGAGATAAGAGCCTCGGGGTCTATGCTCTTGATGTGGTTGAGCACATCCTGCGACTCATATTTGCGCGCCAGCACCATCAGCACATGCACATCGTGCTTGGAGTACCATCCGGTGCCTTGGAGCAGGGTGACGCCGCGATTGACGTCCTTGTTGATGGTATCAGCAATCTGCTCGTATTTCTTGGAAATGATGAGGAATTGCACCGTCTGCCTGGTACCGTTGATGATGTAGTCGCACGTGACGCTGGCTATGAGCGTAAAGGCGATACCATAGATGATGATTTCGGTACTGTGGTATAGCAGGTACGACGAACTGATGATGGTAAAGTCAATGAACTGCATGGCTCGCCCGAAGCTCAAACTGAATTTCTTGTTCAGCCATGCCACGATGATGTCGGTGCCGCCCGTAGAACCGTTGTGGCTGAACACAATGCCCAATCCGGCTCCACCCAGAATTCCACCTATTAGCACATGCATGAAGCGGTCTTCACCAACGGTGATGACAAGGTGGTGGGCAAAGAACGGCTGCATGACTCCGATAACCAGAGACAGTATGGTGACGCCGATAATAGTACGTATGGTAAACTGCTTGTTGAGCGCCCTGAAACCGATGAGAAGCAGCGTGATGTTCAACACCCAGATAGAGATGGCGGTGGGGATGTCGAATGCGTAATACAGCAATGCCGAGATACCCGACACGCCACCCATGACAAACTTCTCGGGGAGGATGAATGCAGTATAACCAAACGCATAGGAGGAAATACCCAGCGTGATGAACAAACAACATCCAGAACGTCTACGGTCTGCCCTGCGTGGTCGCCATTAACCGCTTCCCGACCGATACCGAGGCTGAACTCGCCCTCATCGAGTCCGAGTGCCAGAAACTGGGCGTTAACGTTAAACTGTCCGAGGTCTGGGCCAAGGGCGGCGAGGGCGCGCTCGACCTGGCCGATGAGGTCATGCGCCTGATCGAGCAGCCGAGTGAGCTCAAGTTTGCCTACGAGGACGGCGCCGATGTTGCCGATGCCCTCGAGGCCGTTGCCACCAAGGTTTATCGCGCCGATGGCGTCGACTTTACGCCGGCCGCCAAGCGCCAGCTCGCCGAGCTGCGCGAGAACGGCTTTGGCAACCTGCCGGTGTGCGTCGCCAAGACGCAGTACAGCTTTAGCGACAACGCCAAGGTGCTGGGCGCTCCCGAGGGCTTCCGCATCACCGTGCGCGAGCTCAAGGTTTCTGCTGGCGCCCACTTTGTGGTCGCGCTGACCGGCAGTGTTCTGACCATGCCGGGTCTGCCCAAGGTGCCCGCGGCCGAAAATATCGACGTCGACAACGACGGCAACATCACCGGCCTGTTCTAAGTCTGCTGTCCATAGCTGCTTGTCCGCCCCGCCGTGCCCACAAGGCCCGGCGGGGCTTTTTGATCCTTAGGCCCGCGCATGTCTTGTAGATACCGACGGACTCTGCCCATCATAGGCTTTTGCGCGGGTAGAATGCATGGATAACTTGAGGCTCACGCGCGACGGAAAGGAATCGTTGCATGGATCAGGACAAGACAACCGTGATGGGCGGCTACGCTTCCGCGCAGGCTGGCGATAGCGCCGACGCGACCCGCGTTGTTCCCAACCCCGGTTATACCGACCCCGCCGCGACGCAGCCTTCTGCCGAGCCCACCCGGGTTATGGGCTATGGCGACACGGCGCAGGATTCTTACGCTGCATCTTCGCAAGGCCCCTATGGCAACGCAGCTCCGGATCCGTTTGATTACGCGCCGCAGGATTCTTATGCTGCCTCGACGCCGAATCCCTATGACAACCTGCCGCAAAATCCCATTCCGCAGCCTCAGCAGACGACGTATATGCCTCGCACGGCGCAGCCTCGCTACGAGTCGCGCGAGCCGTATCGCGAGTACCCCAAGTCGATTCCGCAATATGGCGAGGACGAGGAGAAGAAGCCGTCGCGTTCGTCGAGCGTGATCAAGAAGATCCTCATCGTGCTGGCGATTTTCTTTGCCTTGTCGGTCGTGTTCGCCATCGTGTCGGGCATGCTCAACAAGCGGGGCGCCACGACCGATGCCACGACCGAGCAGGCCGAGACCACCCAGTCTGCTGCCGTCGACCTGAGCGATATCCCGGGACAGTACTGGTCCAACGCCAAGAAGCTCCTCAAGTCACGCGGAGCCGACCTTTCGAACGCCGTGATCCTGACCGACGATGGCTCAACGCCCGTCATCGATTCCAACTGGGTTGTTACGAATGCCTACTATAACGACAACGGCAACCTGGAGATTCAGCTCACGCACAAGAACAGCTATGGCAACTCGTCCGGCGGCCAAAGCGGTACCGACAGCTCGAGCTCCAATACGCTGGAGGATTTGAGCAACAAGGCACAGGAGTTGGGAGACAAGGCACAAGAGCTGGGCGATACAGCCCAAAACCTCGGCGATACTGCTCAGAATCTGGGCGATATGGCTACCAATGCCTGGGACGCGCTGCAAAACGGCATCTCGGGCGCGCAGGGAAACTAGCTGTTAAGCAGGCTACAGTTGCTCGGCCGGACGGTCGGGCGAGCTAAAGCCCGAATCAAAGGTGACGACGCATGAGGCATCGGGTCGGCGCTCGTGCACGATGCGCGTGACGAGCCCCAGCAGCTCCTCGTCGGATATGTCAAAGCCGTCGGGACGCACCAGGTCAAACGAAACGAACCCGTCGTGCTCGTGCAGGTCGTGGATGGAGAGCGCGGGATCGATCTGCATGACGCCGCGCTTGACCCAGCCGCGCAAGTCATCGCCGGTTGTCGCGATGGGGTCGCAGTGCAGTGTGATACCAATGCCCATCTGGCGCTTGATGTCGTGCTCGATGGTGTCCAGAATCTCGTGGTGCTCAAACGCGTCGCCCTCGCCGGGCATCTCCACGTGGGCGCTGGCAAACTGACGACCGGGGCCGTAGTCGTGCACCATGAGGTCGTGTGTGCCCAAGACCTGCGGATAGGACATGATCTTGTCGCGGATTGCCTGGACGAGCTTGGGGTCGGGCGCTTGCCCCAGCAACGGGCTGATGGCGTCGCGCACCAGGCCCAGGCCGCTGATGCAGATGAAGATGCCCACACCCAGGCCTGCCCAGCCATCGAGATCAAAGCCGGTCGTCTGCGAAATAAGCGCCGCCACCAAGACCGAGCCCGAGGTGATGACGTCGTTTTTGGAGTCCTGCGCCGTGGCGATGAGCGTTTCGGAGTCGATGCGATCGCCCAGCGTGCGGTTGAACGCTGCCATCCAGAATTTGACGAGCATGGACAGAACAAGGGCAGCCATGGAGAGCGCCGAATACACGGTGGGCGAGGGCTTGATGATCTTGGTGACCGACTCGAGGATTAGGTTGATGCCGACGGCACAAACCAGGACGGCGACAAACAGACCAGCCAGGTACTCGTAGCGGCCGTGGCCGTAAGGGTGGCCCTCGTCTGCCGGGCGGCTGGCAAGGCGGAACCCGAGCAGGCTCACGATGTTGCTCGAGGCATCGGAGAGGTTGTTGAAAGCGTCGGCGATGAGGGAGACGGAACCGGCGAGCAGGCCCGCGATGCCCTTGGCCAGGCACAGGGTGATGTTGAGGCCAATGCAGATGAGGCTTGCGGCAAAACCCGCGTTGGTGCGGCAAGATGCATCGACCGGCTCGTCCTCGCCGCCGGGAACAAGCGTATGTACCAGCCGATTTACAAATAGCATAGCGGTCGTCCTCACAATCATGTTTAAGGGGATAGTGTAGCTCGCGCGGGGGCGCCGTGCACCGATGCTCAGAAAATGCAGCAATAGTCTGCCGGTGCTAACGAGCGAGCCTTCTTGTCTGCCTGGGTGGTCCATTTTGGGCCACATGGGTATGGGCATGTGCCTGTTTGCTCGACATACTTAATGTCGACAGCCCCTGTGCAAAGGAGGACGTTTCCATGGACGAGATGTTTGCCATTAAATGTCAAAACTGCGGCGGCCCTATGTACTCGCACCAAGCTAAGCGCAGCTTTGAGTGCGCCTATTGCGGCACGGTCGTTCCGTGGCAGGCGGACGCCGGAGAGCCCAAGAGCGCTTTGGGTATTCGCCATACGCCGTTGACGGTGGTGGATGGACTGCTCAAACTCACGCATGTGTCGCAACTCGAGCGCCCGGAGGACCCGGACTGGTATTTCTTCAACGCGCACTGGCGCAATCAGTCGGTCCTGGAACATCTGCTGTGGGAGGATCGCGGCACGGCGCAAGAGTTCCAAGAGGTCACGCATGTGAGCATTCCTTGCCCCTTCTGCGGGGCGTCCTTTGAGGGCGAGTCAACGCAGCGCGTGTTTGAGTGCCCGTCCTGCGGCAACAAGATCGGCATTGCCGACCTGCTCAAGCCCGGTACCTTCAGCAAGCGTCTGACCATGGGCGTGGGTGCAGAGTATGTGCCGGAGCAGGGCATTCCCTGCGAAATCTCGCCGCAGCAGGCACGTGCCAACGCACTGCAGCTGGTGCGCCAGTATGCGGAATCCTTTGCCGGGCACGACGTGGAAGATGCGATCCAAAACGACATGATGCTCTTCTATTTCCCCATGGCGCTGGCGGACCTGCGCATGATGGCGTCCTTCCCGGGCAAGGGCCTGAGCAAGGAGACCTTGGTGTACTACGAGGTGCTCGACTGGGCATATCCCAGGGCAAACTACCTGGACGTTCGCCTCATGGGCATTTTGGAGCCGTGGGACTTTGCCAAGGTTGGGCCGTTTGACCCGGCCATGCAGGAAGGTGACTTTCGCGTTGTCTCCGTCGATGCGTCTACCAAGGACCAGGTGGTTATTGATAAGTTGGCGCTCGACGTTGCGGGCAACGACGCCGAGGCGGTGCTGGGATTCAATAAAAAGAGCATCCGCACGTGGGCGCGCAAGGCCCGCAAGCACAAGGACGGCTTGGTTATGGTGCCGGTGTACTTTGTCGATCGTCCTGCCTCGGATAGTCGCGATGGCGAACAGGTGCGCATCGCCGTGAACGGCCAGACGGGCCGCGCGGCTGCGGTGGTGTTTAGTGACAAGCGCGAGACGCATGTGGTGGCACCGCTCAATCCCAACGTGATGCTGTCGAGCGAAAGCACCGTGCACGCCACGCCCATCGAGGTCAAATACGTTAAATCGCCGTTCCTATACCAGATCGTACGCCGTGGAGGCTGCGAGCAACCGCGCCAGGTTGCAGCCGCCGTCGAGGGTTCCTACCGAGAAGAAAAGCCCAAACGCAAGGGATTGTTCGCTGCAATCTTTGGGAAGAAGGGGAGTGGTTCCGGCTGGCGCTGTAATGCGATAGTCAGGGGCACGGGGCAGCTCACAGGAGCGCGGGCTGCCGTCTGATTGTTTGAGGGTGCCAGATGTAAATAAACAGCGGAGCGGCTGCAAAAGAACCGCCCCACCGGGTAAAATCAAGGTGTGCCGCGGAACTCGCTCCTCAGTCGGTCATCTTTGGAAGCGCGGGCAACGCAGGTGCTATCTTCTAAAGGGCCGGCTGCAACCGGCCCTTTTCTGTGGCAGCCAATGGATCCACATCAGACGAAGGCCGCGTCTTTGCCTGTCAGGTCACGCTCGCCAGCCACGGCTAGAATGTCGTTGCCGGCGTCCATGACCGGTATTGTTTCGTAGCGTGCGTCGCAACCGTGAGTGCGCCTGCGACGGCTGCGGTGGTTTCGGTCGCAACGTGCTGCTACCCTTGCGCTTTGCCATTAGTCGCTTCGTTGATGGCGCGGTACTCGGCACTCAGCTCGCGCGCCAGCTCTTCCTTGCTTGGAAGATACGGCAGGTATTTGGCGGCAAACACTTGGTCGTTGTCTTCGGGCAGCGTGTATTCGACGATCGAATCGCTTTTGTCCGCGCAGAGCACGATGCCTATGGGCGGATTGTCGCCTTCGTTCATGAACTCGCGCGTGTAGTAGTTCACATACATTTGCATCTGGCCCAGGTCCTGATGCGTAAGGTCATCGGTCTTAAGGTCGATGAGCACGAAGCAGCGCATCAGATAGTTGTAAAAAACAAGGTCAATATAGAAATGGCGCCCATCAAAGGTGATGCGCTTTTGGCGCGCCTCGAAAGCGAAACCACGGCCAAGCTCCAGCAGGAACTTCTGAAGATGCGTGATGAGCGCCTGCTCTAGATCGCTCTCGCGAAACGCAGTATCGTCCGAGAAACCTAAAAACTCCAGTACATATGGGTCGCGGATGATATCCTCGGGGCGACGAGCCGGGGCGCTCTCTTGGATTTCCTGGGTGACGGCCTCTTTGTCCTTGCTGGCAAGAAGGCGCTCGCGGAACATGGTATTGATTTGGCGTTCGAGCTGGCGCGTGCTCCAGCGAGAGTCGGCGCATTCGTTCATGTACCAGGCGCGAGCATCGGGGTCGGGAATGCGCATCAACCTGCGGTAATGAGTCCAGCTCAATTCGCTACGCAGTGCGTCGCGAATTGGAAACGCAAGAAAGAACTGACGCATATTGCGAAGGTTTGCGATGCCAAAGCCTCTTCCGAAATCCGCGGTAAGCCTTCTGGAGAGGCCCGCAATCAATGCCTCTCCATATGCTGCGCGCTCCTCTCCTCCCTGTTCATCAACAATGCTCTTGCCGATCTCCCAATATGCCTCAACCATCGCAAAGTTAACGGCGGTATAGGCCTTGTCGCGAGCGGCGTTGAGAATCGAGGAAACCTGCTTGTAAAAAACTTCTGGCACGATTGCCGATTCCCCGCGGTTTACCAGTTCACCCATCAATATCGCCCGACTTTCCTCTTGAGGAGTGCATCTTTATTGTCTTTAGTTTAAAACCTCGTGCGGACACGAATTGCTGTGCTGTCTGGCACCTTCGCATGGGGCCTTGCGGTGACTAAAATGTGACCATAGAGGCAGTTTTGGCGAACCCTACGGGAGTGACGCGTATGGACAACAACACGCTGCTATTCCAGGACAAAGGTTCGGGTAGGTTTAAAGACGTTAAGATTTACCCCAACCGTATCGAGGTGCTCAAGAAGGGCACGTTTGGCGGCAAGCATACCGAGATTGTCTATCTTAAGGACATCACGGGGGTCAACAGGATCAAGGGCCGCGATGTTTTTCTGCGTAACAGGCTGTTGACTGCTTGTGTCTTTAGCCTGAGCAGCCGTGCGAAGGCCCAGGAGTTTGTTAACGCGCTGAACATGGTGATGTAGCCTATGGCGGCGTTTGGGCCAAGGTAAAAATCGGGGGCGCAGAACGGTGTCCTGCGCCCCCGATTGGGTCGATGTGTCTAAAAGGCCGGCTTGCCTATTCGCTACCGTCCCCAGCGTTTTCGCGGTCACTGGCAAGCATTGCTGCGCCGGCGACCGTCGTCGCCACGGCGGCAGCGGCGAGCCCGGCGGCAATGCCGGAGCCGTCGCCCGTGTCGGCGAGTTTTCCGGTCGAGCCCTTGCTCTTGTTGCCGCCGCCGTTCTTGTCGGCGCCGCCTGCGTTGGGACCCGTGCCACTGTCGGTGCCGGTGCCAACGCCGCCTGCACTGCTCGAGGCCGCTACGGTAAAGCTTGCGGCTCCGTCGCTGGCGAGCGTGTAGTTCTGCGCCGCGTTGCCCAAGAGACCGTTCACGCGCACCCAGTACGTCCCTGCGGCAAATGTTTCGCCCTCGGCCATTGCCGTGCCCGGAGCGCCGTTCGCGTCGCGCACAAACTCGAGCTGGGCCGTGCAGGCATCGGTTTCGAGCTTGCCCTCGAGTGATGCCGCAATCTTGGCGCGCACGTCTTCGCCGGCCTTAAGGCCTTCGAGCCCCTCAAAATGGGGCGTCAACGCGCGCGGATCGATATCGATGGGCACATGACCCCGCAGCTCCGTAACGGTCTCGTTGCCCAAGGCGTCGACATCCACATATTCGATGGTAAACGCATGGCCCGAAGCCGCCACGTTGAGTATGTTGCTGCTGTCGACGAGACGGAAATGACCCTCGCCAACGGTCTTGCCATCCTGGAGCAAGGCATCGCTCAGCGAGTCGCCGTACGTCATGCGCATGCGGGTCGGGAGGCAGCACGAAGCCGACTGCGTGTGCTTCGTATCGTAATTGTAATTGCGCTGGTAGATGCTCCGGGCCAACGCCGCATCAACAAAGTCGGATGCGATGATGCCAATGTGCTTGAGGTAATCTGACTTTGTATCTTCGGTGCCGCTGGGATTGATGTACGGGCTCTTGTACAGATGCTCGTTGACTACTCGCGCTGCGGTAAATGGATTGCTTCCTTGCTTGTGATTCGTGCAGCTGGTGTAGTTGATAGACCAGCAGCGCTCCAGGACTTGCTCCTTGGTCCCGTTATCGTCCTCGACATCTACCTCGTTGCGGGTGAGCTTAGCCGTCTCCTGCAGGGCCATATCGACCCAGCTGATCTTGTCGGTTCCGGTGCATTCGTAATGGTCCTGGGCATATACCTTGGTGCAATAGGCTTTTTTGTCGCCTGTTTCCCCTGCGGCTTCAAAGCCTTGCGCGTTTTGGACGAGACACATAGAGGAGCTGCTGGGGTGTGCTGCGATTTTGTTGTCCCATTCGGTTAGGTCGAGGCCCCACGTGTGGCCGCTTACGCTGTCGCCGGCGAGTCCAAATCGGCGCAGCAGGACGATCTTTCCGCGCACCTCGCCCAGCGTGGGGATGCGGCTCGATGTGTAGAACAGATTGGGGTTCTTGTCCATAACATTGGCAAAAGCCGTCGTGAGGCTTTCGTTGGTAGCCTCGTCGTTGCCCCGCGACACGAGCATGATGAGCGCTTCTTTCGGGTTTTCGCTCAAAAACGTATTGAAGTACCCGATGACATCGGAGAGATGCATAAAGTTCCCGTCTTTTTTGAGCAGGTAGCAATCTCCGTGGTCGATGCCGGGGTTCTCACCCTTTCCGAGTCGAATATCAAAGTAGCGAACGCCTTCGAGCAACTGCGTGGGGATGTAATCCTGCTGGCACTTTGCAAGCGAGGTTTGGGGCTCGGTGTCGTTGTCGACGCTGCAGCTGCCCGAATCATGCGTACCCGGGATGCTCAGCTCGTCGAGGAACTTGTTGTCGTCGACGTATTTCATCCAACATGGCCCATCGACGTAGCTGCTATACGTGGTCCAGTCGATGCTGCTAACTGTGGCATTGGTCTTGTCCATGCTGTAGCCGACAAGCTCGAGCTCCCACGGAATGCTCTCACTCTTATGGCAGATCTTATTGTTGTCCTGGTCTTTGCCGTCCTTTTCTATGGCCAGGTACTTAATGTCTTTTTTCTCGGTTTCTTTCTCGACCGTGCGGTCTCGGATGATATAGGTACCGTTTGATTGACGCTTGAACGCAAAAGAGCGACTGGCCTTGCCGTCATGCTCGCCACTCCATACGTGGATGACCTTTCCATCTTTGTCCGAGTCGCCATCGACCGACCAAATGCTGTAGCCCGTCTTCTTGTGCTCTTCGAAATTGAGCAAGGTGCGGATAGCATACCAGTTTGTATCGTCATTCTTGGTCGTTACGTTCTCAAGGATGAGCTTGCTGGACGTACCGTCATTAAACAGGTGGCAGACGTTGCCGATGACGTTGCCGTCTTCGTTGACGCTCGCGGTGCGAAAATAGCCCGCGGGGCGAAGGCGAATGACGAACTTGTCGAGGGTGGCCGCCGATGTGGGCGTGTCTTCTGCAAATGCCGCGCGCATGGGAAGGCCCAATCCCGCGGTTTCGGGCAGGCTTGCAAGCGGCGACAACGCCGCAAGTCCTAGGCCCAGCGTAAACGCTCGGCGACTGATTGCGTGGTGTTCGGTCATAACTCCTCCGTTCGCAGGGTGCGGCTGTGCACTCGTTTTGTTCACTATACTGCCCGGATGTCTAAACGTGTTGGCTTAATTGTCTGCGCGGCGCTATAAATCGGCGGGCGGGCGCGTTGGGGCGCTTGTCTATTTGTGCTGCTACCGCGCTGGGGGTGGTTTTGCCGCCCGGCACCCTCGCGTTCGCCGGCTATCGGCATAAGAAAGGGAGGGTCGGTTTACCGTCCCTCCCTTAGTACGAAGCGCTGGGGCACCGCCGCTTGTTAGCACTGCGCTCGTATTTCCCGTTGCGCTCGCCAGTCGCTTAGCGCTTGATCTCGATATCGTCGAGCTTGACGTCCATGGCCTCGGTCTTGGCCTCGGCGATGTCGTCGGCAAATTCCAGTGACTTCATCATGGTCTCGACGGCGTCCTTGTGTTCCTCGACGTTGTCGATACGCACATACACACTGCCGCCGTCAACGTCGGTGAAGTATTCGGTCGTTACGCCGCCCGAGTGTGTATAGGAAGCGTTGCGCCAAGTCTTGCCGTTGTACTTGACGGGGTCATTCTCGGTCCACTCAAAGCTGGCATTCCACTTTGCCTCGTAGTCGAACAGCTCGTCGGCGTTCTTGTCAGAGTCGAAGACGGGGATGAAGCGATCACTGGCGTGCTCGCTCTCGGTGAACTTAAACTGGGCCCTGTCGGCGGTGTCGCCTGCGACGTCGGTGATCTCGACGCCCTCGGGGACCTCGACCTTAAACCAAATGAAGTCGGTCCTCATATCCACGGCGGGCTTTTCTGCTCCGCCGCCACCGCCACTTCCGGTAGCGCCGCCGCTGCCACCGCAGCCCACCAGGGCAACTGCGGCAAAGAGGCTTATGCAGAGGGTGAGAATCGCAAAGGCCTTCTTTTTCATGGTCGTGTCCTCCTCGATCTGTAACCGCCCACGGATTACCTGCCTTTACTGTACGCGTGGACGGCTCGCTAGGGTGGGCCATGTGTCCCATTCTGGGGGCTGGAATTGCGCCGACAAGTGGCAATATGTGCGGTCGCAAAAGAGGGGAGGGCCGATGCTGTCGGCCCTCCCCGGGGTGAGGTGCCCGTTGATTTAATGGGGCGCGCGTGCGTGGGCGTTGCCCCAACAGGTTCCTTGTTTATAGATATGCCTCAGTTTTTGACGTCCGGAAGTCTCGAAAGGTGGGCCATGTGTCCCATGTTTGCGGTGCCGACGCCTATCGTTCGTCATAGAAATCCGCGATGGCCAGGTGCGCTGACGCTCATGTACTTATGGGCTAGACTTAGCACCATTATGTGATTGATGCGGTCGGTCGGCGGTTGCCACCCGACCGATGTATATGACTTGAAGGTGCGTGCGTATGAGCCAAGAGATGATGGATAAAACCTGTCGAGAGTTTGCCCAAGCGCTGGCTGCTCGCGAGCCGGTTCCCGGTGGCGGTAGTGCGAGCGCCTTTGTGGGCGCACTGGGCGCCTCGCTTTGCGGGATGGTCGCCCGCTACGGTGCGACCAATCCCGCGCTTGCTGATCGTGCGGATGACCTGGCGCGCGCGTTTGCTCAGGCTGATGAGCTGTCCCAGGAGCTTGTCGAGTTGGTTGCCGAGGACGTTCGTGCCTACGGGCAGGTGTCCGCGGCGTACGGTATTCCGCGTGACGATCCGGCTCGAGCGACCGCGATTCAGGATGCGCTGCATGTGGCCGCTATGCCGCCGTATCGCATTATGGATGCCTGCGGGCGTGCGCTGGCGCTGCTCGAGGACATGGCGGACAAGGGCTCCCGACAGCTGCTGTCCGACGTGGCGTGCGGCGCCGTATTCTGCCGCGCCGCCATGCAAGGCGCGAGTTTGACGCTCTTTGCGAACACCACGTCTATGAAGGATCGCGCTCGTGCTAAGGAGCTCGAGACGGCGTGTGATGAGATGCTGGATACGTGGCTGCCGCGCGCCGATGCGCTGGCGCGCCGCGCCGCCGACGCTGCAAGGAAGAGGGGATAGCCATGGCTGAACTGCTGAAGGGTGCTCCCGTTGCTCGCGCTTTGACCGAGGAACTTGCTGCTCGCTGCGCGGCCCTGCGCGAGCGGGGCGTT
Source organism: uncultured Collinsella sp. (assembly GCA_900555515.1). Lineage (GTDB taxonomy): Bacteria > Actinomycetota > Coriobacteriia > Coriobacteriales > Coriobacteriaceae > Collinsella. Next base: position 20,857 of record USLO01000003.1, on the reverse strand, counting down.
GTTCCGACGTTGGCTATCGTGCGTGTAGGTGAACGCGAGGACGACCTATCCTACGAGCGCGGTGCGCTCAAGCGCTGCGAAAAAGTGGGGATTGAGGCTCGTCGCGTTTTGCTTTCTGCCGGTGTTTCGCAAGAAGAGCTGTTGACGGCCATCGAGGACATCAATACCGATTCGGCTGTTCATGGCTGTCTGATGTTCCGCCCGCTGCCCGCCGGCCTTGACGAGAACGCCGTCGCCGCAGCGCTCGATCCCGCCAAGGACGTTGACTCCATGACGCCGGCCTCGCTGCTTACCACGCTTTCGGGTCGTGGCGAGGGCTTTGCTCCCTGCACGGCCGAGGCCGTGTTGGCGTTGCTGGACCATTACAGTGTTGAGCTGGATGGGGCCAAGGTTGCGGTCGTCGGTCGGTCTCTGGTGATTGGTCGTCCCGTTGCCGCCATGCTTACGGCGCGCAATGCGACCGTGACGACGTGCCATACGCATACGCGCGACCTTGCTGCCGAGTGCCGTGCTGCCGACATTGTGGTTGCCGCCGTTGGACGCGCGCGTACGATTGGTGTGGACGCGGTTCGCGAGGGCCAGACGATCATCGATGTTGGCATTAATTGGGACGAGGCCGCTGGCAAGCTGGTCGGGGACGTCGATTTTGGTGCTGCAGAGCCGGTTGTTGACACCATCACGCCCGTGCCGGGCGGCGTGGGAGCTGTGACGACGGCGATCCTCGCCAAACACGTGATCGAAGCGGCCGAGCGCGCATCGAAATAGGCATTTTTGCACACAGGGGTCCCGAGGGGTCCTGAAGGGTTGCGGTTTCGCCCTTTTTTCGCCGAAGCGATACACTGTTGCCGTTTGATTTCTTCGCTCAAGGAGGATGCGCATGCCGTGCACAACGATTCTGGTCGGTAAAAACGCAAGCTACGACGGGTCGACCCTGGTCGCGCGTAACGAGGACTCGTCCAACGGGGTGTTTGAGCCCAAGCGTATGCGCGTGGTGCATCCCGACGAGCAGCCGCGCGTCTACACGAGCGTCCTGAGTCACCTGACCGTTGAACTGCCCGATAACCCCATGCGCTACACGAGCGTCCCCGATGTTGTTCCGGGCCACGGCATCTGGGCCGAGGCCGGTTTCAACGAGCTCAATGTGGGCATGTCCGCAACCGAGACGCTCACCACCAACGAGCGCGTCCGCGGTGCCGACCCGCTTGTGGACTACGTGCCTGCCAAGGGCAACGAGGGTGAGGACGGCTATGTGCCGGCGCAGCCTGGTGGCCTGGGCGAGGAGGATATGGTGACCCTGGTCCTGCCGTATGCCAAGTCCGCCCGCGACGGCGTGCGTATCCTGGGCGACCTGCTCGAGCGCTACGGCACCTACGAGAACAACGGCATCGCCTTTAGCGACGTGGACGAGATCTGGTGGCTCGAGACCATCGGCGGCCACCACTGGATCGCCAAGCGCGTGCCCGACGACGCCTATGTGACCATGCCCAACCAGCTGGGCATCGACAGCTTTGACCTGGACGACGCCGAGGGCGACCAGGCCGACCACATGTGCTCCGCCGACCTGCGCTCCTGGATGGCCGAGTGGCATCTGGACCTGACGCTGGGCGTCGAGGGCGACGGCCCGGCTGCGGTCTTTAACCCGCGCGAGGCCTTTGGCTCGCACAGCGACAGCGACCACGTCTACAACACGCCGCGCGCCTGGTACATGCAGCGCTGCCTCAACCCCAGCGATGTGTGGGACGGTCCCGACGCCGATTACACGCCCGAGAGCGACGATATCCCCTGGAGCCGCGTGCCCGAGCGCAAGGTGACCATCGAGGACATCAAGTACGTGCTTTCGAGCCACTACCAGGGCACGGAGTACGACTGCTACGGTAGCAAGGGCACGCCCGCCACGCGCGGCGCCTATCGCCCCATCGGCATCAACCGCAACAGCCAGCTCGCCGTGTTGCAGCTGCGTTCCTATGCGCAGCCGGCCTATCGCGCCGTGCAGTGGATGGCCTTTGGCTCCAACTCGTTTAACGCGCTGGTTCCGCTGTACGCCAACGTCGAGACCATGCCCGAGTACTATGCCGACACGCAGGCTCGCGTGACGTCCGAAAACTTCTACTGGGCCAACCGCCTGATCGGTGCCCTGGCCGACGTCCGTTTCCATGAGTGCGGCCGCGCGGTCGAGGATTATCAGGAGAAGATCGGTGGCATGGGCCACAAGCAGATCCATGACGTCGACGCTGCCGTAGCCGCTCTGCCCGAGGCCGAGGTGCCTTCCGAGCTTACACGCGCCAACGAGGCCTTTGCCGAGCGTGTTCGCGTGGAGACCGATGCCCTGCTGGGCAAGGTGCTCTACACCACGAGCTGCGCCATGAAGAACTCTTTCGCGATGAATGACAACGTGAGGTAGGGATTTCCCATCGATCGAATAGCGCTAAAACGCTTTGTCGCTTTCGCTCAATCTTGGGTACAAGAACGCCAATGCAGTTGTTTGTGATTGGAGATAACCATGGTTATGAAACTCGATCAGCTTGTTAACGGCGCCATTAACGTGGGCTTTGGCGCTGCCGCCGTTGCTGTCGAAGGCGGCAAGAAGGTCCTCGACGACCTTAACACCAAGGGCGAGCAGGTCCGCAAGGACACCGCCACCCCCGATATCGCCCGCAGTGTGTCCGACATGTTCGAGCAGGCCGGCGGTACCATCTCCGACCTGACCGAGCGCTTGGGCATGCAGGGCGAGACCGCGGCCCAGCGCGTGCTCGACGAGCTCATTCTGGCTCGCGTCCGCGTTATGACCGCCCCCGAGCGCACGGCCTTCCTGGCCCATGTGCGCGACATCGTCGATTCGGTCGAGGACAACGTGACCTCGGTGCCCGTCGAGTCCGTTGAGCCCGACGATGCGAAGGATACCGAAGAGGCCGAGTAGCAGCGCAGATGGCAGATTCCACCACCGATTACAACAATCTAGATCCCTTGGGTGACGAGGCGGCGGTTGTCGACGAGGTCGATGCCGCCGTCTCGGGCGCTCGCAAGAAGCCGCGCGCTGTCGATATGGTGCCCGAAGAGCCCGACGCGATGGCGCCGGACGAGGAATACCAGCTCACGCCGGCGGGTCGTCGCGAGCGCATTGGGCAGATTGTTCGCTTGGTCAAAAAGTACCGTGTGTGGGATAACCTCACGCCGGTTCGCTTGCGCCGCCTGCTCGAGGAGCTCGGCCCCATGTTCGTCAAGATGGGGCAGATTCTGGCCAGCCGGTCCGAGATTCTGCCGCAACGCTTTTGCGATGAGCTGCGCCGCTTGCGCTCCGACGTGGAGCCGGTGCCGTACGAGGTAGTGCTCCGCTGTCTGGAAGAGGAATACGGCCTGCGCCTGGGGGAGATGTTCGATGCGATCGACCCCAATCCGCTTGGTAGCGCATCGCTCGCGCAGGTGCACCGCGCTCGTCTGGTGACGGGCGAGGACGTGGCCGTCAAGGTGCAGCGCCCCGGTGCGCAGCAGGTTATGGCGCAGGACATCGATATCATCCGCTCGGTGGTGCGTATCGTTTCCAAGTTCGTCAACACCGATCAATTCGTTGACCTGCACGGCGTAGTCGAGGAGTTGTGGACCTCGTTTCGCGAGGAGACCAACTTCTTGGCCGAGGCTAAGAACCTCAACGACTTCTACGAGTTCCATAAGAGCGTTCATGGCGTGACGTGCCCTAAATCCTATCTGGACCTGTGTACCGAGCACGTGGTGGTCATGGACTACGTCGACGGCATTTCGATCGCCGATCCTGAACGCTTGGTGGCCGAGGGCTATGACTTGGAAAAGATCGGTGCCGCAATCGTCGAGGACTATTCGACGCAGGTGCTCGACGACGGCTTTTTCCATGCCGACCCGCATGCGGGAAACATCATCCTCAAGGACGGCATCGTCTACTTTATCGACTTGGGTATGGTCGGACGCATGTCGAGCCACGACCGCGGTATCGTCAAGGACATGATCTTTGCCGTGGCCGAGGGTGACGTGCCCAAGCTCAAGGATTCGCTCATGCGCTTCGCCGTGACGCGTGGCGACTCGGCTGAGCTCGACCATTCGGCTTTTTTGTCCGATTTGGACTTTATCGTGGCTGACTTTGCGGGCCTCGACCTTAAGGACCTGGATATCGGCGAGTTTTTGACCTCGCTGTTAAACCTCGCGCGTAAGAATGACGTTGAGCTGCCGAGCGTGGTGACGATGTTCGCCCGCGGCATGGTGACGCTCGAGGGCCTGTTGACCGAGTACATGCCCAACGTCAACATGATCCAGATCATCCAGACGCACATCAAAAACGAGAAGAGCACCTACGCCCGCATGCGCGAGATGAGCCGCGACTTTGCAGCGAGCAGTTATCGCGCGGCGAAGGGCTCGCTCGAGGCGGCCGAGTATCTGGGCTTGGCTTCGCGCATGCTCACACGCGGCCAGCTTAAGGTGAACACGCAGATCATGAGCAGCGATAAGGCGCTGCGACAGCTAGGTGGGATTATCGACCGCATGTCGATGGCTATCGTTATCGCCGGTCTGTTTATCGGTTCGTCGGTGGTGTACTACGCGCGCATCGAGCCGGTTGTGTTTGGTATCCCGGTCATTGGCTTTATGGGCTACGTGAGCGCGCTGGTGCTGGCGCTTATGCTGGGCCGCAATATCTGGCTCAACAGCCACGGCGGCAAGCACTAGAGGCTGCGGCCGTCACCGCATTTTCCTATCGCAAACAATAGCTTTTACCTTGGGCTTCGCCTGCGTGCGAGGCCCTTTTGCGTGATACCATTTTGACGGTAATAATCGATGGCCTAGATGGTGGTGCGGAGACGCACGAATGCGCGGTTATCCTGCGCATTTGGGAGAATCGGGGTGCAAGTCCCCGGCTGTACCAGTAACCGTAATTCCTCTTGGCTCGGGATGCTCGCGTCGCAGATCGGACGACGTGCCCGAGTCGTTAAGGTTAAGTCGGATCGCCTCCCGTCTTGCATGCGGCTGCGGCTTTTGCCGCCGGTACGCGTTGGGCTCTGGAGGGAAGGAGGACCCCGATGGGGGAACTCGAGCGCAACATGCGCGATGACGTGGGGCAGCCGCATGGTAACGCCTCAAGTACAGACAATGGGGGACAAATGGATATGTTTGAGGACGAGCGCAAGCGCGCCTCGTTGCGTCGCCATGGGGCGATCGCGCGCGGCGTAGCCAAGCGCGGCCTGGTGGCATTCCTGGCCTTCGCGATGGCATTCAGCACCACGCCGGCCCAGCTTTGGGCCGATGGCGCCGAGGGCATTGCCGAGGCCGTGGCTCAGGCCACAACGCCGAGCGAGGGCGCGCAGGCCACGGACGGTGCTGCAGATACTACCGCGGCTGCTGCTGACGCAAACGATTCGGCTGCAGGTGGCTCCTCCGAAACTGGGGATACGGGTTCGGCCGCGCCTGACAACGTGAGCGATGATGCATCGGACGACCCCGCTGCGTCAGACCCTGCTTCGGCCACCCCGGCGAGCGAGGCGTCTGACACCACCGCCGAGACCGGCGACGCGACTGCGGTGGCCAGCGAGCCCAGTGTTGCCAAGGCCGCGTCTCGTGCCGCTGCTACGTTTTCCTCGAATAATGGTGTCAGCGTCGGAAAGAGCCAGTCGCCTTCTCGTTGGGCTGGCTCTAACTTCACCGCTTTTATCCAGAGCAATACTACGCTCTATGCGAATGTTTGGACTTCGTCCAGCAAGCGCGCCAGCGCTTCGGGCTGCACCTATCAGTGGCTTGCTGCCGACATCAGCAACAAGAGCGATGCGGACAATTCCGCGTTTGTTCCTGTCGAGGGTCAGACGGGCGCATCGATCGTTTTGGACGATGCCCTGCGCACTCAGCTTAACGGCAAGTGCCTGCGCGTACGCATTACCGATGCCAGCGGTAACGTCATCTACGGCCCGACTAAGGGCGCCAACAACCAAAAGCTGACAGCGACGAACACCATCAAGGCGCCCGTTCCTACCAAGACGGCACTGGATGCAAAGTCTTATGTCCTCATCCAGTCTTCGGCAGACGATTCGAGCTCGTATTCGTCTGTTAAGGCCGAGATGCTGAACCCTGGCACTACGCTTTGGGCGAACGCCTACGACGGCGAAGCGGTTCCCAATAAGCGTATTGCGACACAGGCCGGCTGGACCTATCAGTGGCTTGCGTCTGACGTGCGCGATGCCGAGGATTCCGCCTATCAGGCAATTCCGGGCCAGACCGCCCAGTCGCTGACGATCACGGACGAACTCGCTTCGCAACTTGCGGGCAAGTACATTCGCGTTAAGGTTGTCGGCGATGGCCAGGAGCTGTACGGTCCGAGCAGCTCTTTCGGGACGCCCGCGTCTGTTGGCTACAATACGCCGGGTCCTGTTGCCGCGAGTGACCAGATCGCGTTAGGCCATATCGTTCTCGCCTATAACGGCGCCGAATTTGGCGACGATTATGAGAACGTCCCCAACGCTAACGTCGGTGACACGATTAAGGCTGCCGCCTACTACCTTAACTACGACACGCCGACTGACCTCTATGGCTCCGACAAGGTCGATTTTTCTTGGTGGGTGGCCGATTCTGCTGACGGCACGTTCGAGCAGGTTGCAACTGGTGATACCTTCACGGTTACCAAGGAGTGCGCGAACCGCTACCTCAAGGTGGTCGCTAAGGCCAAGAAGGGTATCCCCGGCTCCGATAGCTGTGAGACCAAGGCGGGCCGCATTCTGCCCAAGGGCGCGACGACGCTCGATTCAGTTGCATTTACCAATGCGAGCAAGGGCGCCAAGGACACTGGCTCTACGATTGAGGCGTGCGCCTACAAGGCGGTCGATTACTCGTCTGAGCCGGTTACCGAGGGCGTTACCTACACGTGGCGTTGGTCCTCTGTCGACCCGTCTTCCTCTGCGTTTGATGCGAAGACCGACTGGCATGTGGTCGAGGGCAAAACCGACAGCAGCTTTACGATTCCCGATGACTACGCCAAGCGCTGGGTGAGCGTGTCGGCCACTGCGGGCGATAACACCGTAGAGGCGACTACTGCTGTGGCCGTTAAGGCCGCAGGCTCGCACGAGCTGTTCCTGACGTATCTCAAAAAGATCGTCGGCGATCAGAGCGATGACGCCAAGTTTGTCTACAAGAGTGGCGAAAAGATCGGTGTTACTGCATTCGAGAAGACGTCTGCAGGAACAAAGGGTGCCGAGCTTACATCTGATCAACTGACGTATACGTGGCAGATTGCCGATAGCGCCCAGGGTCCGTTCACGACGCTGACGGATGAGAACGCGCACAGGCCGTCGTTCGTAATTTCGCAAAAGTACGTCGGCAAGTACCTCAAGTGCATCGTCGACGGTGGCTACAACACCGACTATGCCTCCACGCGTTATGCCATCGTCAAGGGCGAAGATGCCAAGGCGTATACCCTGACATCGGTTAATGTCGCTTCGAGCGGCAACCTTGCACAGGTCGGCGGAACGCTTACCCCTACTGCCAATTACATGGCAACGGGCGATTGGGGCGATTACGAGACGGCACTCCCCGAGGGCTCCCTCGTCGATTACCGCTGGTATCTCGCCGATGACGCTGAGGGCACAAATGCCCACGAGCTGTTTGGCGCCGACGAAACGACCGGCGCGATCACGCTTCCCGCCTCGGCTGAGGGCAAATACGCCTATGTCGTGGCAAACGCCGGCAACAACGATGTCAAGAGCACCGCTTGGCTCGTTAATTCTTCCGACGAAAAGTCTCTTTCCGTTAACGTCAGGGTTGTAGGCGTAAGCAAGCACGATGTCGGTCAGTCCTATGACCTTGTGGACTGGGTGCCGACGGCCTCGTTTGAGTGGTCGAGTACCCAAAAAATGTCTGCCTGGGACATCTTTGCCAAGGTGCTTGACGACGCCGGCTATAGCTATAGCACGGACGGCGGCGTTCCCTATTCGGTTACGAACCCCGATAAGTCCCAGACGCTCGCGATGGAAAACACGGCGTCCGGCTATAAGTACTGGCGTTTTGATATTAATGGCAAGGCTGCCAGCTCTTATGCCACGGGCTACTACCCGAGCGATGGCGACACGCTCGAGCTGGTGTACGAGGATCCCACGGGCACGGTTTCCACGCAGGTTTCCGCGACGTGTTCGGTCGTCGGCACCGACGCCAAGGGTGCTCAGCAGACCTGGGCCGCCGCTCAGAGCATTACGCTGAAGAAGGGCTCGACCGCGGCCGACCTCTCCGAGCAGCTCTTCAAGCAGACCGGCCTCAAGGCCGACTACGACCCCAACGGCTCCTGGGGCTGGGCGCTCAATTCGATCACGTCGCCCTTCGACTCCGGCCGCACGCTCGCCTACGACCCGACGACCGAAGCGTACTGGCAGCTGTTCATCAACGGCAAGTCCTCCATGGTCGGCGCCGGCGGCTACACGCTCAAGGCCGGCGACTCCGTCGTCTGGTACTACTCGAAGTACAACGACCCCGCTCCTGCCGATCAGCTTTCGGTAAGCTGCACCGTTATCGGCCAGGATGCTTCGGGCGCCCGGCAGACGTGGGCACAGCCTACGACAGCTCTCGTGGACGAGGGAACAACCGCTGCTGACCTTTCCGAGCAGATCTTTAAAAAGTCTGGCATTGGCGCCAAAACGGGGGAGAGCTCGTTTGGCTGGTATCTCGAGTCGCTGACCTCGCCGTTCGAAAAGAACGTGACCCTCTCGAGCGAGAAGGTTGACGAAAACACCTGGAAATATTGGCAGTTCTTTGTCAATGGCAAGCCTGTTGATGTTGGTGCGGGCGCCTATACGCTTAAGGCAAGCGACGAGATTGCTTGGGTCTATGGCTCCGACGGCACCATGCCTGGTCAGGTCTCCGTTTCGATGGAGATCATCGGCAAGAAGGACGATAAGGCTCAGCGCTGGACTGATCCTTCGATGCAGGTGTTCGTTGAGGGCACGACGATTAAGGATGCATCTGCTGCCTATTTCGATGCCCTGGGCATTGATTCCGTGATGCTCAATGATGGCGGCTATTGGAATGTCCATAGCCTCGTGTCCCCGCTTGATGGCACAAAGCTGACGGGCTCCTGGTCGTTCTTTGTAAACGGGGACCCCGGGACTCAGCTCGATGGTGACTACGCGCTCAAGTCGGGCGACAAGATCGTCTGGGCATATGCTGCCGGCGACACGGTGCCCAATCCTGACGAAATCGTCGTGGATCCGAGCGCTTCGCGCCCGACCGATTGGAAAGCCGACTGGAACGGCAATTCCAATGCGGTGGTCGAGAACGTGTCCACCCCTACGGGCGCGCTGGCAAGCTCTTGGACGTTCGATTGGAAGGCCTACTCGGGCGCCACGTATCCCAACGCGAGCGAGCCGATTGTCGTAAACGGCAACGTGTATCTCGCCGTCAACAAGCGCTTGCTTAAGATCGACGCAGAGTCGGGCAAGGTGCTTGCCGAGTCGAACCTTAAGACTACGATTGGCTACACGACGCGTCCGATTTATACGAACGGCTTGGTCATCGTCCCGCTCGATGGCGGTGCGGTCCAGGCTCTGACGGCCGATACGCTCACGACGGTTTGGGTTACCGACCCTGTGAGCAAAACTGCTCAGTCGAATTCTCAGCTGACGGTCGATGGCAACTATCTCTATGTCGGCACCGTTGATGTCGACTATGGTAAGGGCGTGTATAACAACGGCCATCTGACGCGCATCAATATCCTGACCGGTGCCGTTTCCTGGCAGCACGTCAACGCCGATGAGGGTTATTACTGGACGGGTGCTACCGTGGGTGACGGCTTTATTCTGGTTCCCACCAGCGCCGGTACCGTTGAGATGCTCGGCAAGTCTTCGGGCGCTGTGCTTGGAAGCGTTTCCGTTGGGGCTATCGTTAACTCCTCCTGTGTGCTCTCCGCCGACGGTAGCCATGCTTATCTGATTTCGCGCGATGGCAAGCTGCACGTTTTGGCGATTTCTGACGGTAGTTCGCGTGGTGCGGATGCCGCTTCGCGCATTTCCGAAGAGCGCGTCGTCGACCTGGGTCTTACGGGATGCGCCTGCATGCCTACGCTGTATGGCAACAAGCTGATTGTCGGCGGCGAGGTTTCCGGTGGCTCTGCGCTGGCGATTGTCGACCTTGATAATGACTTTGCTACGACGTTGGTTTCGTCTGCTGATGGCTCCGCGCTTCCCATCGGCGGCATCAAGGGTGCACCGCTCGTGAGCGCCCAGGCAGATGGCACGTATGTCTACTTCACGGTTAACTACGGTGCGACTTCCGACTATGTGAACTACACCTCGGGCGGCGGTGTCTATCGCTACAAGCTGGGTGACGCGCAGGCGACCGGTGCGTTTAGCGCAACGGGACACAACAACTACTGCGACTCGCCGATTGCCTGCGACGCCAAGGGCAACCTCTACTACATCAACGATTCCGGCACGTTGTTCAAGCTGAATGGTGGCGTTAAGGTCTCGTTCGAGACTGGCGATGGTTCCAAGGTCGATTTCCAGACTACGGCCGACGGCAAGCTGGTTAAGCCTGCCGATCCGACGCGTGAGGGCTACACCTTCGGTGGCTGGTACACCGATGAGGCTTGCACGGAGGCGTATGACTTCAGCACGCCGGTGACGGCCGATATGACGCTGTATGCCAAGTGGACCAAGAACGCCGTTAACCCTGACGGCAATGGCGGTTCTGGCTCTAACGGTGGCAGCGGCTCCGGCACTGGTGCTGGTACCGGCACGGGCGCTGGCGCGGGCACTGGCTCCGGCTCGAAGGGTGGCGCTGTCGCCCCGGGTCAGAAGCCGGTGACCAAGACGACGGTGTCGACCAAGACCGGGACCAAGGACAACAAGTCCGACAAGAAGGACTCCGACAAGTCCGACAAGAAGGACGAGAAGAAGTCTGACAAGAAGGACGGCAAGTCCGACAAGAAGTCCGACAAGGCATCCGCTTCCACGACCACTGCCAAGAAGTCCACTGAGGCTTCCGCGCAGGAGTCTGGCCTCAACCCGCTCGCTATTGTCGGCATCGCGGCCGGCGTGATCGGCCTCGCGCTCATCGCCGTCTTCATGCTGACCAAGCGCGGCAAGGGTGACGGTAATGCCCGATAAGCCCAAGGAGACCAACGGGCAGCAGCCCGACTCCTCGTTTATCCAGCTCGACGATGCAAAGCAAAAGGGCGCCGCTTCGGCGGCGTCCGCCCCGCGGCGCAAGGCACTTGTCGGCGTTTTTACGGCTGCTTGCGTTGCCCTGATTGTCGTCTCGCTGGGGTTTGTCCATCCCTCCACAAGCGGTGCCTGGTCCATCGACTGGATCGTTCAGGCCGTGACGGGGGAGAGCGTCGTTGCCAACGACGCCAGGGGAGCTGGCTCGGCTGCTGCTTCTGGCAAAGCTGACTCTAAGAACTCCAAGGCTTCGGGCGATGCGAAAGATAAGTCCAAGGACTCGGGTGACGCCAAGGGCGATTCCGAGTCTTCGAACAAGAGCTCGGATAAAAACTCGGATGGCAAAAAGTCTGAAGACCAGCGTGGCAAGAAGTCTGGCGATGTATCGGCTGCTCAGAATACCGAAACTGCCGATACTTCTAACACGTCTGGTGGTACCTCTTCGGGCGGTGGCCAATCGTCTGGCGGCGCCTCTGCTTCTAACGGCGGAACCGCCTCCTCGGGCGGCCAGGGCGGCACGCAGGAGCCCAGTTACGTCACGGTGACGGTTGCGGTCACATCGAGCGCCGTGGGCAATCCTGTGTCCGCCGGCGGCACCTATACCTTTAACGAAGGTGCCACCGTCTACGACGCCCTATGCGCGCTCGGGCTTTCCGTCAACGCACACGGCTCATCGTACGGCACGTATGTCGCCGCGATCGGCGGTTTGGCCGAGAAGCAGTATGGCGGCACGAGCGGTTGGATGTACTCTGTCAACGGCTCGACGCCCATGACGGCCTGCAGCAACTACGTTCTCTCCAACGGCGACAACGTCGTCTGGTATTACGTAACAGGCTAGGGATCTCAACATAACGCACGGAACGGGCAGCTCGGACAAACATCCAGGCCGCCCGTTTTTTGATGCGAATGGGACGGAGTTTCCCAATCAAGGCTCAACCGGAAAGCGCATCCCACTTTTGAGCTGAATTCTGGGATGCACTTTCCGGTTGGAGTTCTATTGGGAAACTGTGTCCCGTTTTGAGGTCCTATTCTGGGATGCGGTTTCCCCGGGGAGGCCCATGGGAAAGCGTGTCCCATTTCGGCATCGTGATCCGTCTCGTGCGCCCTTATCGGCAATTATAGAAAGCTCGGCAAACAAAAAACGGGCTGGAACGTGATGTCCCAGCCCGTTTTGCGTTCAAGCATATGTTCGGCAATCTACGACCTTGCGCCCTCGAGGAAGAAGCGGCGGCTAAAGTAGTTGTACCAGGTGACTAGGAACGTGGCGATGGCCTTCATGGCCTGGTAGCCGATGCTCAAAAACGTGACGCCCACAAACATGTACAGGTCGTTGAGGCCCAAACCAATCACCGACAGGATGGTGAAGATCGTGAACTCGCGCTTGCGGCTCATGCCCTCGCGGTGGTCGAACACGTACTTCATGCTGAGCCAGTAGTTGACCACGACGGACGTGATAAACGAGATCGTGGTGCTCATCAAAAAGTCGAGGTGGAACAGCTCGACGAGCGCAATGAGCATGCCCCAGTCGATGCCAAAGGAGATAAGTCCCACGACAGCGAACTTGAGGAACTGCTTGGTATGAGGTTGTGCCAGTGCCTTGCGCACGTAATCACATCCAATGCGTTGACGAATCGAGCAGAGGATACTTTAGAGCTTTTGCATGGGAAACGTAAGGGCTTTGCCAAGAACTATACGAACTCGTCAAATTTGCAAGAGACAATCCGCAAACGTCGTAAATCCTTCCGTAAACGAGCAAGGCCCACGAACAGCGCAGCGCTCGACGCACGTTGTCCGTGGGCCCCGTAGTGCAAGGAGGAGGTCGAGCTACTTGGTCTCCTCGCCCTCCAGGAAGATCTTTCGGGTCACAAAGTTGTAGACCATGACCAGTGCGGTGGCGCAAATCTTGGCGATATTGGCCTCGAGCCCCAGGCCGGCGTTGAGCGTCAGCACGATACCGTCGTTGAGAGCCAGGCCGATCACAGACAGCACGACAAAGATGATGAACTCGCGGCGGCGGCTCATGCCCTCCTTGTGCGCAAACACGTACTTCATGCTCGCGACGTAGTTAAAGATGAGCGAGACGATAAAGCCGCTGGTATTGGCGATCAGGATGTTAAGGCCCAGGCCGTAGTGGAGCAGATTCATGATGCCAAAGTCGATGACCGTGGCGACGACGCCGACGACGCCAAACTTCATGATCTGCGCAAGGAGCTTTTGCATGGTACCTGCCTTAGGGTGGCGCCGGAGTGCCGTGGGGATGACGAACTCAGCAAGTTTAGCCAATCCCCGCAGGCGGGGCTAGGCGCGCTCCTCGATAGCACCGTTTCTATATGCATCGAGCAGTTGGCGTAGGTCCTGGATCTGGCTGCGGATCTTAGCACCGGTATCGGTGTCGCTCACCATGCGGCGACGGTCGGCCTGGTCAAAACGGTTGGTCTCGCTCTCGATGTCCACGTTGCGCGTGAGCGCTTCGGCAACCGTGGTAAAGGCCCGGTGCGACTTGAGGCGGCAGCCGCGTGAGCTCGAGATAAGCGTGTAGCCGGCGATACCCGTTTTGGGATGATAGGCGCGACAGAAACCGCCATCGATGACCAGCAGCTTGCCCTCGGCGCGGATGGGCTGCTCGCCCTTGGTGGTTTTAACGGGTGTGTGGCCGTTGATGATGTGGCCGGTCGGCGAACATGCCATGGGGGCAACGCCGAACTCGCGCATGATGTCGTCGCAGACAGAGGGCGACTTGGTAAGCGTAAAGTACGGGTCCATCGGCTCGACCCAGGTGCTCTTATCGGCGATATAGGCGCGCTCAAAGGTACGCACCAGGCGTCCGCTGGCGGGTGAGTTAAAGCCGATCCACAGGTACCACATCCAGTCGAGGGCGTCGCGGTCGCCCACGCGCCAGGCGCGGCGGGCGATGCGGTCGCAAAAATCGAGATAATCGCGGCCGGCGTGCCAGGTGCCCAGACAGTTCATGCTGCTAAAGGTGCCGTCTTCGTTGAGCGGCACGCAGCCATGGAACAGCAGGTTGCCGTTGGTGACCTTGTAGATCGAGCCGTGGGTGTAGAGGAAATCGATATGGCGATGCAGGTGATCGGCGGTGACAAACTCGGACACGAGCTTGTCGATGATATGTTGCTCCTGGGGCATGAGCGTGTAGGGGTCCGTCGGGTCGACGGTGGGGAAGTCGTTGGTCGTGAGCGGCCACACGCTGCCGTCGGCGAGCGTGACCGTGCCGGTGTCGTGGTCGATTTTGTCGAGCAGCAGACGGTCGGTCATGTCGAACGCGGGGTGGCGCTGGATAATCTGGCCCTCGAGTTTAAAGAGCAGCACGTTGATGGCCTTGATCAGCGGGGTGATGGACTCACCGGCGGTGTAGGTGGCATCGGCAAAGGCGACGAGCTCGCGCAGCGAGATACCGTAGTCGTTCTCGAGGATCTCGTAGTTGTCGTAGCGCAGGTTGTTGCGCAGCACCGTGGCGATGCAGGCGGGCTCGCCGGCAGCGGCGCCCATCCACAGCAGGTCGTGGTTGCCCCACTGGATGTCGAGCGAATGGTAGGTGAGCAGGCGGTCCATAATCTTGGCAGCGCCGCCGCCACGGTCGAAGATATCGCCCACCAGGTGCAGGTGGTCGACGGCCAGGCGCTTGATGAGCGAGGCGAGCGACTCGATAAAGTCGTCGGCGCTGGCGGTCTCTAGGATGGACTCCACGATGCGCTCGTGATAACGCACACGATAGTTGTTCTCGTCCGGATGCGTGTGCAGCAGCTCGTCGATGATGTAGGCGTAATCGCGCGGGATGGCCTTACGCACCTTGGAGCGCGTATAGCGGCTCGAAAGCGAGCGGGCAACCATGATGAGCTGGTCGAGCATTGTCTTGTACCAGGTGGGGGAGTCCTCGCGCCGGCTGCGGACCAGCTCGATCTTCTCGCGCGGGTAGTAGATGAGCGTGCACAGCTCGCCCTTTTCGTCAAAGGAGAGCGTGTCGCCAAAGATCTCGTCGACATGTTCGCGCACGACACCCGAGCAGTTGCTGAGGATGTGCATAAAGGCTTCGTACTCGCCGTGCACGTCGCTCATAAAATGCTCGGTGCCTTTGGGCAGGTTGAGAATGGCCGAGAGATTGATAATCTCGGTAAACGCGGATTGCTCGGTGGGAAATTGTCTCGACAGCAGACGCAGATACTTAAAGTCTTGCGGGTTGCGATCGAATGCGACCATGAAACACCTTCCGATATGGTTGGTAAAACTGATAAACAGCGTCAAACGTTTATCAGTATGCGCCGGCTTTGTTTCGATTTTGCGCCGGCGGCTGAATTGTCGGCTGAACGGTTTGGTAAATCGATTTAGTTGAGGTTGATGTGTCAGTTGGGTGGAGACAAAGGGGGTGATTTCTCAGATATTCATGCGTGGGGTCGGTGGAGACGATGGTGGTAAAGATATTCAATGCAAATGGTTCGAATTGGTAAATAGTGGACGTTTGTATCGTATTTAGGCTTGCTGTGCGATAATTTGCGCAGTAGTACTTAAGGAGCCTCATATGAGTGATTTTATCCTGACCTGTGAATCCGCCGCCGACCGAACCCGTGAGTTCTTTGCGTCGCGCAATATCCCTGTCGTGTGTTTTCATTACGAGATCGACGATGTTGTCTATACGGACGATCTGTATCAGTCGATTACGCCGGACGAGTTTTTTGCCCAGATTGCCGCGGGCGCCATGCCCAAGACGTCTCAGGTGAGCGTGGGTGAGTACGAGGAGTTTTGGGAGCCGTTTGTTGCCGAGGGTAAAGACGTGCTGCACCTGGCGTTGTCGTCGGGTATTTCGGGCACGTATGGATCGGCCTGCGTTGCGGCACAGATGCTCGCGGATCGCTATCCTCAGGGCGGCAAGGTGCGCGTCATCGATTCGCTGGCGGCGTCTTCGGGCTTTGGCCTATTGCTGGAATATGCCGCCGACGTGCGCGATAGCGGCGCTTCGCTCGACGAGACGGCCGCTTGGATTGAGGAGCATAAACTCAACCTTCACCACTGGTTCTTCTCGACCGATCTGTCGAGCTACCTGCGCGGCGGTCGCATTTCGGCCGCGAGCGCGATCATCGGCACGGCGCTTAAGATTTGCCCACTTATGACGGTCGATTGCGAAGGTGGGCTGTCGCCACGTGAGAAGATTCGCACCAAGAAGCGCGCGATTTCCGAGATGGCTAAGACCATGATGAAACACGTGCAGGACGGTGCGGATTATTCGGGCAAGTGCATCATGTCGCACTCGGCGTGCCGCGGGGATGCCGAGGCCGTTGCGGCGCTGATTGAGGAACAAGTTCCGCAGCTCAAAGGCAAGATTGAGATCAACAATATCGGTGCTCTGATCGGTTCGCACACCGGGCCTGGTACGGTGGCGCTCTTCTTTATGGGCGACAAGCGCGTGGATTAACTTGGCCCATCACGTCGCTGCATGATTGCTCAAGCGAAAATGGCCCGCCTCACGTTTTGTGGGGCGGGCCATGCTGTTGCGGTTAGCGTTTCTTTCCGCGGAAGAAGAAGCCGTGGAGCGATGGCTTGAGTCCACGGTTGGCGCGACGCTCCTCGATATGATCGTGGATCGAAGCGACGCGTTCGATAACCTCGTCGGGAATCGGCACGTCGGGATTCATGTTCTCGACCTGGCTGACCTCGGCGGCGGCGACCTGGTCGATAATGGGCACATCGTCGCGCGAGATGACGGGCGTGGCGTCTTCTTTCATCTTGCGGTAGCGCTGCATCATGTCGGTCTGTAGCTGCTGGGCCGAAGGCGGCGTCCAAATGATGGCGTTGGCGCCGGCGGCGATGGTCTCGCGGATGCTCTCGGGTGTTTTGCCGCCCGGTGCGATGAGCGGCAGGTTGGGATAGTGCTCGCGCAGTTCACGTAGGACCTGGGGCGTGTTTTTGCCGGCGGCGATGTTGAGAATCTTGGCTCCGGCGCGCACTTTGGCATGCGCATCATCGTCGCAACGTACGACCGTGGCGATGACGGGGATGTCGGCGATGTTGGTGATGTGCTCGACCATCTCGGCAGTGGCTGGGGAGTTGACCACGCAGCCCGCCGCGCCCTGCATCTCGGAGACGGCTGCCATCTGTACGGACCGCTTACCGGTCGTAGTTCCGCCACCCACGCCTACAAAGACTGGGCACTCGGCGACGGTCAACAGCGCCTGCGTAATGGCAGGCTGTGGCGTGAAGGGGTATACGGCAAAGACGGCATCGGCGTTGGAGTTGCGGATGACCGCCACGTCGGTGGTGTAGATAAGCGACTTGATGCGACGGCCGAAGAGCGTAAAGCCGCTGGCCTCCTCGATCTCGTCGGGCATGCGGAGGGCCGCCTTGCGCAGACGCCCGTCGATGGGCAGCGGCTCCATGGGGAGCAGTCCGTTGGGGGTCACGGCTACCTGGGGCTCGGTGAACTCGTCTGCGAGCTCGACCTCGGAAAAATCGACCGAGGCGACGATGTCCTCGTGAACCTCGGCGGGAACATCGATGGGGGCCTGGTCGTTCGTCGCGGCAGGCGCGTCGAAGGAGCTGGTGCCGACAAAGGCGTCGACGCGCTCGTTCAAATCGTTGAGAGTATCCATGGGGGCTCGATTCTATGCGATGGTGGCCGGCGGGGTGCCGACAGCGTTGTGCTTGCTAAATCGTTTGACGAGTTGATTTTTCCCCGCTGCGCCATTCGCTAGACCGAAGGGCCGGCGAACGTGAAGGAGCTGTGGTGGCGGGTATTGAGGTGCTATCTTGAATGTCCCGTTTAAAAGAGAGGTGACGCGGTATGGAATTCACAGCAATGTTGGGCTCGATTGGCCTGTGTGTGGGCGCAATCGTTGCCGCCGCGATCATCTACTTGGTGGTCACGGCCATTAAGGGCAAAAGAGCCGAGCGCAAGGAACGCGAAGCGCTTAAGCAGCACCGTGACCAGCAGGACAAGCGCGCACGGAGATAGTTTGTTGAGTTTTGAATCCGTGCGCTAGCTGCGTTTTCGGATCAGGGCGATGTAGAAGCCCTCAAAGTCGCGGCTGGGCGGAATGGTCAGCGTGCCGGGCATACCGTTGGCGACGGCCGAGACATGGCCGGCAGCGATGGCCTCGGTGAGGGCGTTGCTCTCGACGTGGGGCTCTTCGCCAGCTTCCTGGGCGCGGCGCGTTTCACTTTCGCTCGGCGTGCCGTCGAGGGGGATAAGCTCGCAGTCCATGTGCTTGTCGAGGGCCTCTTGCAGGGCGTCCTCGTTTTCCTGCGGCATAATCGAACAAGTGGAATAGACGAGCGTGCCGCCCGGCTTGAGGGCGCCCATGGCGCGGTCCAGAAGTGCGCGCTGCGAGCGGGCACACTTGTCAAGCAGCTGCTCGGTCAGGCCGCGCAGGCTCTTTTCGTTGCCGCTGATGACGGTGCCCGTGCCGGTGCAGGGAGCGTCGAGCAGGATGCGGTCAAAGCGGAAGAACTCGTCGAGCTCGCGTGCGTCGATGCGCATGACGGGCACGTTTTTGGCGCCCTGGCGATGGAGGTTGGCTTCGAGCTTTTCGGCGCGGGGAATGCTCATCTCGCAGGCCGTGAGGTGCGCCTGTCCCTGCGTGAGGGCGGCGATCTGCGTCGTCTTGCCGCCAGGGGCTGCGCACATGTCCAGGATGTCCTCGCCGGTCTGAGCGCCCAACACCAAAGGCGGCATCATGGACGACAGGCTCTGCAGATAGATTTTGCCGTCGCGGTAGATGTCGAGGTCCCACAGGTCGGAAACCTGGGCCTCGGGCAGGATGAAGGCGTCCGGATACCAGGCAACGGTTTGGTGCGCGATGCTGGCCTCGTCGAGTGCGGCGGCGATGTCTTCGGCGGTCGCCTTGAGCGTGTTGGCGCGCAGTGTGACTGGGCGTGTGGCCGCGGCGCCAAAGCCCTCGATCATGAGCTCGGCATCGGTGGGGGCATAGGCGCCGGCAACCGTGTCGACCATAAAGCGCGGCAGGTCGGCGGCGGAGTGTTGGGCGGCAAGCTGGTCGGAAAGCTCGGTAGCAGCAAATTGCCTGAGCTTGAGCTCGGGCTTAACCTGCTTTTTTTGCTTACGACGACGCGGCTTGGACATCCGTCTTTCCTTCCCATTCCATTAAAAGTAGTCAATTTGGGACGGGGCTATTTTAGCTACCCGTCCGTTTCGGCAGGCGTTGCAGTTAAATTTGGGACGGGGTAGCTAAAATAGCCCCGTCCCAAATTGACTACTCTGCCTTGGCGTTGGCCTAGTACTGGCTCTCGTGCTTGCTGAAGAAGTCGAAGCGCGGGGGCAGCGGCTTCACTCGGTGCTCGCCGGGCTTCTCGCCCAGGCTCTCCACAAACTCGTCCGTGGAGGCAAAGATGTTATCCCAGCTAAAGAAGGCGACCGGGTCGACGTCGAAGTACTCGCAGATGAGCTCGCAGCCGGCCGGGACGATGCCGTGCATGAGCACGGTCGCCACGCGCAGCTCGGTAAAGGCGTCGACCAAGGCCTGCGTCATTGCGGCGTTTGCCGGCTCGCCCTCGAGCTTGTTGGCGGCCTTGGAGGCGTCGCTCCAACGCTTGTTGGCGGCACGCAGGTAGTCGTCGCACACGGCGAGCGCGCGGTGCGTCTCGAACTTGTACATGGCCTGCTCAAAGGCAAGGGCTGCCTGCTCGGCGGCTTCGACCACGGTGGCGGAGGCGGTGCCGGTGGGAATGCGACCGTTGCGATAGGGGCTCTCGTCGCCCTCCTTGATGGCGACGCCGTAGAAGCAGCTGCGGGCCAGGCGGTTGAAGACGCCGGTCAAAAGGGCGCTCTCCTTAAGGGCCGGATCGATGACGCGCTTGTCGTCGCAGGCACGCACCTCGTTGCCGTCTTTGTCCTTGCCGGTCACGCGCGTGTCGTATGCCTTGGGGCTAAAGCTTACCGGCTTCTCGGACAGGCCGAGCGACAGCCAATGTGCACGCATCTGCTCGCAGGTGTAGTGGTTGAGCAGGTCGTCTGCCGGCGGGGGAGGCGTCTGCGAGGACGAGCTCGCTTTTTTGCCCATGTAGAGCAGGTGGTAGCAGGCGCTGACGGTGCTCTGCGTGAGGTCCCAACCCAGGGCCTCCCACATGGCGGTCTGCGCGATGCAGTAGAAGTAGATGTTGTCCTGACCGATGAACTGGTAGATCTGCGCGTCGTCCGAGCACCACCAGTCGCGCCAGTCGAGCGAGCTGTGCTGGTAGGTGGGCGCGGGGACCTGCGTGGAATCGGCGGCAGGCTCGCCCATGAGGGCGGCGTCCTGGGCGGCGACACCCTCGGTCACGCCGGCGGCCTTGGCATCGCGTGCGAGCACAGTGCGGGTGTAGCTGATGGGCGCCCACAGGCTCTCGGGCCAGCACCAGCAGGTGACGTCGGTCACGCCGTCGACCTCGGGCACCGGAACGCCCCAGTCGATGTTGCCGGTGATGCGGAAGGGCACGAGCGCCTTGCCGCTGCGGAAGCGCACGCCGCCGTTGGCGAGCACCGCGTGGGCGTCGTCGCGTTCCTTCCAACTGGGGAAGGTGACGGTAAAGCTGCTCTTGTTGCCCTCGGGCTCCAGCACGGTGTGCTCGGGGAGCTGGTCCTCGACGGCGTCGAAAGCCTCGCGGAACTTGTTCTGAATATAGAGCTGTGCCGGCAGCAGCCACTCCTCCATGGTCTTGGAGACCACGGAGCGAACCTGCGGGTTCTGGGCGAGCTTGGCGGTGTA
>USLO01000002.1 GCA_900555515.1 uncultured Collinsella sp. | reverse complement strand
CAAGCCCGTCGAGGTCACGACCATCGTCATCTCCACGCAGCACGCCGCCGAGATCGAGGACATGGGCAAGATCAAGGCCGACCTCATCGAGCACGTCATCACCCCGGTCATGGCTGCCGAGAACATGCCGTGGGACAACGCAGACATCTACGTGAACCCCACCGGTCGATTTGTCGTGGGCGGCCCCATGGGCGACACGGGCCTGACCGGCCGCAAGATCATCGTCGACACCTACGGCGGCTACGGCCGTCACGGCGGCGGTGCCTTTAGCGGCAAGGACTGCACCAAGGTCGACCGCTCCGCCGCGTATGCCGCGCGCTGGGTCGCCAAGAACGTGGTCGCCGCCGGTCTGGCCGACCGCTGCGAAGTCGAGCTTGCCTACGCCATCGGCGTTTCCAAGCCCCTCTCAATCATGGTCGACACCTTCGGCACCGCACACGTCGCCGAGGACAAGATCGTTGAAGCCGTAGAGAAGACCTTCGACCTGCGCCCAGGCGCAATCATCCGCGACCTAGACCTGCGTCGCCCCATCTACGAAAAGACGGCAGCCTACGGTCACTTCGGCCGCGAAGACGCCGACTTCACCTGGGAGAAGACCGACCGAGTCGAAGAACTCAAAGCAGCCTGCGGCCTGTAAGCTTACGAGAAAAGCCACAGCCAAATAACAACGCACCAAAAGAAGTACCGGCCCCAACCGGTACTTCTTTTTATTTAAAGGTGGTGAAGATGAGCCGACCTGGGACATGGAATAGGTCACAGGCCGATAAATTTTGCAGCAGAGCGACTCCAACCATGTATCCTAAGTTCCGAGGGCTTTAGTATTTGGTCGATCGCGAGTTCCGCACGAGCCGGAGAGCACTTAATGTGCTCTCCGTGCGAGCAGGACTGTCCGAGCAGGCGACCTTATGCCCCGCCCCTCGGGACGAAGGGATAGAAAAGGAGCACCCATGGCAGGCAAGCCGCAAACACTAGCTACGACCTCGGCATTCGAGATCTTGGGCCCCGTCATGGTCGGCCCTAGCTCATCGCACACCGCCGGCGCCCTGCGGTGCGCCCAAGTTGCCGCCAGCCTACTGGAAGGCCGCATCACCAAAGTCACCTTTGGCCTGTGGAACTCCTTTGCCCATACTTACCGCGGCCACGGCACCGACCGTGCACTCGTCGCGGGCATCCTGGGCCTCGACACCGATGACGAGAACATCAAGCAGGCCTTCGACCTCGCGCGTGAGCAGGGCCTCGAATATCACTTTGACATCAAGGGCGATGACGCCTCCATCCACCCCAACACCGTCGACATCGACATGGTCGACGACACGGGCGCCACGGCGCAGGTCCGCGGCGAGAGTCTGGGCGGCGGCAAGATGCGCATCAGCCGCATTAACGGCGTCGGCGTCGACATCTCGGGCATGTACTCCACGCTCTTCGTGGCGCACCAGGACGTCCCCGGCGTGCTCGCCGCGCTCACGAACCTTCTCGCCTACGCACACGTGAATATCGCCTTCTGCCGCACCTACCGCACCGAAGTGGGCGGCCAGGCCTACTCCGTCTTTGAGACCGACGGCGCGCCCGACGACACCGTCGTCCCCATGCTGCGCAAGCTCGACAATGTCGATTACGCAACGTTTATCGAGCTCCCGGGCTCGGTTTCGTCGCTCTCCCCCGGCGTCTCGGCCAAGGAGATCTTCGACGACGGCGAGCAGCTGCTCGATGCGTGCAAGGAACTAGGGCTCAGCATCGGCGCCGTCATGGCCGTGCGCGAAGCTCGTCTGACCGGCGAGGCCCACGCCGTCGCCGCCATGCGCCGCGTACTCGAGGTCATGCGCGAAGAGACCACAGCCCCCATCGCCAATCCGCAGCGCTCGCTCGGCGGGCTTATCGGCGGCGAGGCCAAGCTTGTCGATGCCACCGGCCGCAACGACCTTGGCTCCAACTTAATGGGCCCCGTCCAAACCGATGCCGTGGCCCGCGCCATGGCCGTGCTCGAGCGCTCAGCCACCATGGGCGTGATCGTCGCCGCCCCCACGGCGGGCTCCGCGGGCGTCGTCCCCGGCTGTGTGTTGGCGCTGGCCGACCACCTGCAGCTCGACGACGAACAGGTCATGGATGCCCTCTACTGCGCCGCCGCCATCGGCCTCAATCTCACCACAAGTGCCTGTGTTGCCGGCGCCGAGGGCGGATGCCAGGCCGAGGTAGGAAGTGCGGCCGCCATGGCTGCCGCCGCGCTGGTGCAGATGCTCGGCGGCACGCCCGAGCAGGCGCTCGACGCCAGTTCCATCGCGTTGAGCAACCTACTGGGTCTCGTTTGTGACCCCGTCGGTGGCCTCGTGGAGGTGCCCTGCCAAAACCGCAATGCCATCGGCGTGGCAGCGGCCTTTAGCTCGGCACAACTCGCCCTCGCCGGCATTAAGAGCCTTGTGCCGTTTGACCAGATGGCGCATGTGATGCTCTCGGTGGGCCACGCCCTGCCGGCAACCCTGCGCGAGACGGCAAAGGGCGGCATCGCGCAGGCTCCGGCCGCACTTTCGGCCTGTGCAAAATGCGGTGTGTGCGGATAGCGACAAAGGACGACTCAAAGGTGGGACAAATGTCCCACCTCTTTCGAATGCCACCGTTTCCGTACCACAAACAGCAGGGCAATCGCTATAATGCAAGCCCAGTAAAAACACGATGAGCCGCAAGGCGAAATTCGAAGGATATGCATACGATGTCGCAAAACGATCGAACTCAACTGATTCCCGATCCGCAGCAGCCGAGCAGGCACACCGGCGGCGTTCAGTCACCGCGTCCTATCGCACCGAGCCACGGTCAGCAGCGTGGTGCAGCAAACGCTTCGCAACGCCCGAATCAACAGCGACAGCAACGTCAGCAGCGCCAGGCAAACGACAATGCGCCCAAGCAGCCACCCACGCACGCTCGAGGCGATCGCGGTCCCGCGCGCAAACCCGCCGAGAACAATAAGTCGGGCAAAAAGACGACGCTCTTTGTCGTCCTGGGTCTTATCGTCATTGTCTATATCGTAGGCGTCGTAGCGTTTTCGCAGGTAGCCTACCCCAACACCACCATCGCCGGCGTCGACGTCTCGTTCTCGAACGCTTCGTCTGCCGCCACCAAGGTCAACTCGGCATGGAAGCACTATAAGCTCACCGTGACAGGCGATGACTTTAGCTGGACGTATCAGCCCGAGTCCGATGAGCCCATTGTCGACGGCGAAGCTGCCGCAAAAGAGATTATCAACCACAACGAAGCCTTTATATGGCCGGTCCGCCTTGTGGAATCCTTAAGCGGAAAGACCAAAACAACCGCTACCTCAAAAGAAGTCGATCTTGATCAAGGCGTCGACCTGTCCATGCTCTCCGACACCTTTGACCAAAAGCAGTTTGAGGAGGATCTGGGCGCCGCCATCGACGAGTTTAACGAGGGCCGTTCGGGCACGTTCGAGGCCAATAGCTCCTATGACGAGCAAGCGGGCAAGTTTACTGTAGAGAAGGCGCGCTCCAACGAAAAACTCAACCGAGAGCATGTCATTAAGTATGCCGAGCTCGAGCTTGCCTCGCTGTCCGAGACCGTAGACCTTTCCAAGCTCGGCAACGATGCCTATGAGCCGCTCAATGGAACGCTGACCGATGATCAGATTCAGGCCGCATGCGATGCCGCCAACAACTTCCTGGGCGTCAACGTGACCCTCAAGCTCAACGGCGAGGATGCCGGAAAGGTTGATGGCAG
This sequence comes from uncultured Collinsella sp., assembly GCA_900555515.1. Classification (GTDB taxonomy): domain Bacteria; phylum Actinomycetota; class Coriobacteriia; order Coriobacteriales; family Coriobacteriaceae; genus Collinsella. Next base: position 33,447 of record USLO01000002.1, on the reverse strand, counting down.
CTCCGTGCTGCAGTGGATCAGCTTTGCCGATCCGGCCAACCCCACGCTCGATACGTCGCAGATCAGCAGCTGGGCAACCGAGCTCGCCAACGGCTTTAACACCGTGGGCTCCACTCGCTGGTGGACGCGTGCCGATGGCAAGCAGTGCGCCGTCGAAGGCGGCGACTTTGGTTGGTCCATCGACAGCAGCTCGCTCGCCAAGCAGGTCGAGGACGCCATTAACAACAAGCAGACCGGCGAAATCGAGATCAAGTACTCCCAGAAGGCCGACACCTTTACCGCAAAGGGAGAGCCCGACTGGAAGGCATACGTCGATGTCGATCTATCCGAGCAGCACGCGCGCTACTACGACGAGAGCGGCAATATCGTGTGGGAGGCCAACTTTATCTCGGGCAAGCCGGGTGAGGACGCCACGCCCGAAGGCGTCTGGCAGATTAACAGCAACGATGGCGCCAGCAAGCTCATCGGTGCCAAGGACCCCGAGACCGGCAAGCCAAAATACGAGAGCCCGGTCAGCTATTGGATGCCGTTTGAGGGAAACATGGTCGGCTTCCACGATGCCACCTGGCAAAACGACAAGAGCTTCGACGACCCCAACTCCTACAAGTGGTGCGGCAGCCACGGTTGCATCAACCTGCGCATGGCCGACGCCAAGGCACTTCACGACTGCATCAAAGTCGGCCTGTGCGTGGTTGTCCACTCGTAGAGCAACGCGCGCATTCATACAACGTGGAACTGTTGCGACCAATCTAACAGTTCCGAAAGAAACCATCCTATGCGCCCGCCCCAACCGGTGGGCGCATATACTTATCTAGGTTCTTTCTATAAAGGAGACGCTATGTCGAATGTCCCCACGATCACCCCGGGCCCGGATGATACCGAGCACACGCCCGAAGGTGCCACCGAAACGATTCCTCTGATTACAGGCGTACATGCCGACAAGCAAAACGGACGCACAAACGATGCGTCCGAGATTTCCGATGAAGAGGCATATGCCAAGCTCAAGGCAAAACGTGCCGAACGTCGACGCAAAAAGCTGATTCGACGCGGTATTGCCGCCGGCGTCGTTGGCGCCATCGCGCTCATTGCCATTGTCGCAACCCTGGTTATCAATGCGCAGCCACGGGGAGCTAGCGGGCCTGTGACCGACATGGTGACCGAGGGCACATTTAGCACAACGGTCGAGGCGAAAGGCCAGCTCAAGCCCATTTCGTCCTCAGTGGTCTCCCCTTCTGTCGACGGCACGGTCGATTCGATCAACGTGCAGGCAGGCCAATCCGTCAACGAGGGTGACGTGCTTATGACCATTAAAAACGACGAGCTCGATCGCAACGTTGCCGAGGCGCAGCGAGCAGTTGCTGCCGCTCAAGAAGACCTCGCCAACGCGCAGAAAGCCGCAGCTGCCGAGCAGGCCACCCCAACGACGGACGTCGATGGAGCTTCCGCAGCGGCTGGCGTCTCCGACGCATCAGCGGACACGAACGCCGTATCGGCCGCGCAGCGCAGCCTCGCATCGGCCCAGGCAAACCTCGATCAGGCGAACGCCAAGGCCGCCAGCCGTACGGTCACGGCCCCCAGCTCGGGCAGCATCGTGGAGCTCAATGCCAAGGTGGGCGCCACGGTAACAGGCGGCATGATCATGGGCGAAAGCGATACAAGCGGCGGCAAACAGGTCATGCAGATCGCCGACCTGTCCAAAATGAAGGTGACCGTGCAGGTGGGCGAAAAGGACATCGCCAAGATCGCCGTTGGGCAGAGCGCCAACGTCACGTATCCCGCGTTTCCCGATATCGTGAGCCAGGGAACGGTCACGGCCATCGCCTCGGTGGCAAACTCCGACTCCACCTACGGCGGCGGCAGCGTGACCTTTAACGTAGACATCCTCATCGAGGCGCCCGACGCGCGCCTCAAACCGGGCATGACGGCCGAGGTCTCGGTGGTGACCGAGCAGCTCGACGACGTGGTGATGGTGCCGACGATGGCGCTCATAACCGATGACGGCGAACACTATTACGTCAACGTGGCAACCGATGACGAGGGCAAGCAAACCCGTCGCGTGAAGGTGACCGTCGTGACGCAAAACGACAACGAAGCCGTAGTCGGCAAGACGCAGGTCAAGCGCGACGACCAGGGCAACGAGATCAACCCTGGCGTGCCTGTTACCAAGCTTCGCGATGGCGACACCCTCGTCATGGACACCGGAGCGGACGCAACGGCTGACGGCGGCTACGGCGCGGATTCGGGCAGCATGTCTGCCGACGAGGGCATGTAATGCGTCCCGTCATCGACATTCGCAACGTGCACCGCATCTTTGAGAGCGAAGCGGGTTGCGCCCACATCCTGCACAACGTGAGCCTGGCGGTAGATCCCGGCGAGTTCGTCGCCATTACCGGCCCTTCGGGCTCGGGCAAGTCAACGCTCATGAACATCTTGGGCTGCCTGGACAAACCGACGGCGGGCGACTATTACCTGCAGGGCCTCAACGTGGCCGAGCTCGATGATGACGAGCTCACCGAAGTTCGCGCCTTGAGCATTGGATTTGTCTTTCAGAGCTTCAACCTGCTGCCGCGCCTGTCGGTTATCGAAAACGTGATGCTGCCGCTGGCCTACACCAATGTGCCCCGTAGCCAGCGCGAAATGCGCGCCGTGCACGCGCTGCAGGCTGTCACGCTGCCCGTCGACCACTGGGACCACCGCATATCCGAGCTCTCGGGCGGCCAGATGCAGCGCGTCGCAATCGCGCGCGCCCTCGTCAATGACCCGCCCATAATTCTGGCCGACGAGCCGACGGGAAACCTGGACTCCGCTACCGGAGCGCTTGTGATGGAGACCTTCCATAAGCTCCAGAAGCGCGGCAAAACCATCGTGCTTATCACACACGACCCCGGCATCGCCGCCGAGGCCGACCGTGCCGTGACCATACGCGACGGTCGCATTCACGACGGCGCGTATATTCCACATGCACCGCGGATCCTGCGCAGCGCCGTAGATAGCCTGCCCATGATTTCCGCCTCCGCCAACCCGCCGAAAGGAGAGATGGCATGAGCGCCCGCGATCTCATCCAGGAAGCCCTTCACTCGCTCGAGGCCAACAAGGGACGCAGCCTGCTCACCATCCTGGGCATTGTCATCGGCATCGCCTCGGTTATCGCCATGACTTCGCTCATCGGCGGCATCCAAAACAGCCTGGTCAACAGCCTGGGCCTCAATGCGGCACGCATGGTGCAAATCTATTCGTCGCAAGAACTCACCGAGTCGGACATCGAGAAGCTTCAAAAACTGGTGCCGCAGATAGAGCAGATCGGCATTGTCGACAGCGCGTATACCGAGTACAAGACCGGCGATAAAAGTTATACCGTCATGGCACAGGGTGTCGATAGCGACATGCTCGACGCCGTGGGGGCCAGCAAGCTCGTTGCGGGGCGCACCTATTCCCAGGCCGAGTCCCAATCAGGCTCGCGCGTGGCGCTCATCAGCCGCAACGGAGCCGATCAGCTTTACGGCAACGAACAGGATGCGCTGGAGAAAACCATCAAGGTGTCCAACGGCGAGGTGCAGATTGTAGGCGTGATTGATGGCGGCAGCGACTCCATGGGCTCGCTCACGCTGTATATGCCACGCGAAACCATCTCCGGACTGTTTGGCGACGAGAATCCTTCATTCCCCAGCGTGACGGCACTTGCCGCCGAGGGCACGGACATGGATGAGCTTTGTAAGACCATCGAGTCCAAGGTGCGCGCGATGAAGGGCATCGAGGAGGAGGATGAGTACGACAGCGTATCGGCGACCTCCATGAAAAGCGCCATCGATGCGCTCAACTCCTATATGGGCGCGTTCTCGCTCATCATGGGTGCTGTCGCCAGCATCTCGCTGCTTGTCGGCGGTATCGGCATTATGAACATGATGCTCACCAACGTGACTGAGCGCATCCGCGAGATCGGCATCCGCCGCGCTCTGGGCGCCAGTCGTCGCGATATCACCGCGCAGTTTTTGGCCGAGTCTTCGGCGCTGTGCGTCACCGGCGGACTGTTGGGTGTCCTGATTGGCTATCTGCTGGCCTGGGCTCTTGCGATGTTTGCTGCAGGATCAGGGATTCTTGGCGAACTCGGTGCCAGCGGGCAAATCACACCGAGTTTTTCAATCGCCACGGTGCTGCTGGCCTTCGCCGTCTCCGTCGGCATCGGCGTAATCTTTGGCTTCTACCCCGCCCGCCGCGCAGCAAAGCTCGACCCGGTGGAGTGCCTACGCTACCAGTAAGCCACCACCAACAAGTTGCGGTGAATTAGGGACTAAATATGCTATCTAGCAGCAAAAACAGACACTATTTCACCGCAACTTATTGAAGGGCTGCTTGCGCCAGTTCCGTGCGTCGTCCTCGAGCGATTGGCGGATGACAGGCTTGTACGGGTCGAGCTTGCTCGGGGCGCTCCTCCTCGCAGGCGGGAGGGCGCGCAGGCGCGGCGAGCGCCTAGCGCGCGAACTCCCGTAAGAGCGCGTCTTCCACTTCCCGAAGCGAAAGGGCCCCGCCTCCCTCGGCGGGACGGGCGACCACAATGCAGCGCGCTCCCACGTTGCGCGCGGCGGCGAGCTTCTCGGCCGTGCCGCCTACGGTTCCCGAGTCCTTGGTCACAAGCCATTGGGCGCCCACCTGCCGAAGCATCGCCTCGTTGAGCTCGCGGGTGAAGGGCCCCTGCATGCCGATGACGTGCGACGGCGAAAACCCCGCGTCGATGCACTTCGTTATAGCACCGGGCAGCGGGAGCACACGCACGAAGAAGCGCTCCGCGAAATCGGCGACGCGCGTGTAGGGAGCAAGCTCCTTGCTCCCCGTCGTGAGAAGCGCGCGACCCGGGTTCTCGGAGAGAAAGCGCGCCGCGCAGGCGATCGACGCGACCGGCACGACGCCTTTGGGCAGCGTCTCGGCCGGGCGCGCAAGGCGCAGGCATCGTGCACCCACGGCGAGCGAAGCGGCCCGAATGTTGCCGCTTGCGAGCGTAGCGAAGGGGTGCGTGGCGTCGACGACGATGCGCGCGCCGGAAAGCTCGCGCTCCATGTCGGCCTCGTCGAGCCTGCCCGCATGCACCTCGATGCCCGGAAGCTCGCCCAAAAGCTCGCCTCCGTACTCGGTTGCCGCGTAGGCACGGGTGGGGATGCCCGCCCCGCACGCCCATTCGCACAGAAGGCGGCCCTCGGTGGTGCCGGCGAAGATGCGCAGCGCCGGCGCGGATGCGGGGGCCGTCACTTCGGGCCACCTGCGCGCGTGATCTGGTAGAGCAGCGCGTTCATAATGGCGGCCGCCACGGTCGAGCCGCCCTTGCGACCCCTCGCGACGATGGCCGGCACGCGTCGCGCGAGTAGCTCCTCTTTCGCCTCGACCACGTTCACAAACCCGACCGGCACCCCAACGACGAGCGCGGGCGCGATCTTCCCCGCGTCCATGAGCTCGGCGAGGCGCAGAAGTGCTGTGGGAGCGTTGCCGACGGCCACGATGAGCGGACCCTCGATGTCGCAGGCTTTATCTATGCTCGCAACGGCGCGAGTCGTGCCCGCGGCGCGCGCAGCCGCGGCGACATCAGGGTCGGCCATGTAGCACACGGCCTTGCATCCGAGCTTCGCGAGCGCGGGCTTGCTTATGCCTGCGAGCGCCATGTTCGTGTCGGTGAGCACCGTGGCCCCCGCGCGCAGTGCGTCGAGCGCACAGTGCGCGGCGTCATGGGTGAACACGAGGGAATCAGCGTACGAGAAGTCGGCAGTGGTGTGGATGACGCGCTTCACGACGGGCTCTTCGAGCGGCGGGAACGTGCGGCCGCCGAGCTCTTCGGTGATGATCTCGAAGCTGCGCCGCTCGATGTCGCCGGGCGCCATCTCCTTGGAATCCATCTAGTACTCCACTCCTTCCCTTGCACATATCCCCTGCTCGTAGGGGTGTTTCTCGCACCGCATCTCGGTTATGTAGTCGGCCTTCTCCACGATCTTGCGGGAAGGCGCGCGCCCGGTGAGCGCTACTTCGACGCCGCGCGCGGACATATCGAGCGCGCGGTCCACGAGCGCCTCGTCGACAAGCCCCTTCGAAAGCGCGTCGAGCGCCTCGTCGAGCACGAGCAGCCCCTCTTGCGCGCCCTCGAGCTCGGCGAGCGCGGAAGCGAGGTTCCCATCGTGCAGCTCGCGCGTCGCGGCAAGTTCTTCCGACGTCATCGACCAGGTAAATTTGTCCGACGCCTTCCCCGCGAACACGGGCACGCCGAAATGCTCGGCGAGCAGGCGCGTCTCCCCGCTTTCGCCGTCTTTCAGGAACTGCACGACGACGACGCGGCGGCCTGCGGCGAGCATGCGAAGAGCGAGGCCCATCGCCGCCGTGGTCTTGCCTTTGCCGTCGCCATGATACACGTGGATCATACGCCCTCCTCGATAATGCGGTAGACATACTCCATGTCGAGCGCCCCGCGCACGACGTCGGCCAGGCGGTCGAACTCGCGCGCACGGTGATCGGCCGCGGACTCCGCGCCCGCAGCACCCACAACGCTCTCGGGCAGGCCGCGCATGCGCGCGAGCGAGCGCGCGAGGGCGAGCGCCACCCCCGGTTCGTCGAACAGGCCGTGGAGATAGGTTCCGAACACGTTTCCGCAGGCCGCACCTTCTGGTTTGCCGTCAATCGTGCCCGCAGGGGCGCAGGAGACGGTCGTTTCGCCGTCGTGAATCTCGTACCCGCGCGCCGTCATGCCGTTCCACACCGAGAACGCGCCTTGGGCGCCCGTGATGCGCAGCTCCGACTGGGCGAGGCGCTTTTCCTCCTTGAACACCGTACTTGCAGGGATGAGCCCGAGCCCGCGCGCGGTGCCAACGCCTTCCTTGCCGTGAGGGTCGGAAAGCTCGTCTCCCAAAAGCTGGTAGCCTCCACATATGCCGAGCACCGGCGTGCCCGCGCCCGAAAGCGCGCGTACGCAGGCTCCTATGCCGCTGGCCGCAAGCCAGCGCGCGTCGTCGAGCGTGGCCTTCGAGCCGGGGAGCACCACCAGGTCGGGTCGGCCCAGATCGGTCGTCGAGGAAACGTAGCGCACGCCCACGCCGGGCACGCGCGAAAGCGGGTCGAAGTCGGTGAAGTTCGACAGATGCGGAAGGCGCACGACGGCGACGTCGATGACGCCGCGCGCCTCGCGGGCAGATAGGCGCGGCGCGAGCGAGTCCTCGTCATCCAGGTCGAGCGTAAGATACGGCACGACCCCCACGACGGGAACCCCGCACATCTTCTCGAGCGGGGCCAAACCCGGGCGCAGGATTTCCACATCGCCGCGGAACTTGTTCACCACAAGCCCCCGCAAAAGCGTGCGGTCCTCGGGCGCAAGGAGCGCGACCGTGCCGTAGAGCTGGGCAAACACCCCGCCTGGGTCGATGTCGCCCGCGAGCAGCACGGGAGAGGACACGGCGCGTGCGAGCCCCATGTTGACGATGTCGTTTTCGGCAAGGTTGATTTCGGCAGGGCTGCCGGCGCCCTCGATGACGATGACGTCGTTTTCCTCCGCGAGCGAATCGAACGCCTCCAAAATCTGCGGCATGAGCGCCTTCTTTCGCGCGAAGTAGTCCCTTGCAGCGAAGGCTCCCTGCGCCTTGCCGGCCACGATGAGCTGGCTTCGGTGGTCGCTTTCGGGCTTGAGCAGGATGGGGTTCATGCGCACGTCGGGCGCGATGCCGCACGCCTCGGCCTGCATGATCTGGGCGCGCCCCATCTCGAGCCCGTCGGCCGTGACACCGCTGTTGAGTGCCATGTTCTGGCTCTTGAAGGGAGTCACGCGCAGGCCATCCTGCGAAAGCACGCGGCACAGCCCCGCCGCAAGCAGGCTCTTCCCCGCGTTCGACATGGTGCCCTGGATCATGATGGGCTTCGCCCTACCCACGGGTATCGACCTCCTTCGCCAAGCCTCGGTCATCCGCGCCTGCCATAACACCGCTGCAAGAAGCGCCTTCCCGTTCGTCAGGTTCGCCTTCGCCCGATGCGCCTTCCGCCCGAAGCGCGCGGCTGAACGCCATCGCAAGCCGGGCGTTCTCCTGGCGCGTGCGCACCGCGACGCGACACCAGAAACGGGACAGTACCGAAAACGAGTCGCACGTGCGGACCAAAACCCCCTGTTTGTACAGGCGCTCGGGGATGTCTTTCGCCGGCGTGCGGACTAAAAGGAAGTTCGCATCCGACGGCACGACGGAAAGCCCGAGCGAGGAGAGCTCATGGGAAAGCCACGCTCGCTCGCCCGCCAATACATCGCGCGTGCGCGAGACGTATTCGACATCTTCCAGGGCGGCTATGCCAGCGGCCTCGGCGACCGAGGAGACGGGCCACGCCTGCCCCGCCCGGCGAATCCCCTCGATGAGTTGGGCGTTTCCGCTGATCAGATATCCCAACCGCAACCCCGCCATTCCGTAGAGCTTGGTGAACGCGGAAAGCACGGCCACATGGCGCGAACACGCGGCGCGTGCGGCCACGCTCCTTTCGTGGGCGTCGGGCGCAAATCCGAGGAAGCACTCGTCCACGACGAGCAGCGCGCCCGTCTGCTCGCAGCGACAAGCCGCGGCATCGATCACGCGGGGGTCGACGAGGCGTCCCGTCGGGTTGTTCGGATTGCAGAGGTACGCCACGTCTCCCGGCCCCTCGATCGCGCGGGCGAAAGAGGCGGGCACGTCAAAGTCGTCCGATTCGGAGAGCGGGAACTCCTGCACGCATGCGCCGTAGTACGATGCCGCCTCCGCATATTCAGAGAACGTCGGCGCGCACACGACGATGCGTTTCGGGCGCACCGCCGCGGCGAGCCGCCAGATGATGTCGGACGCGCCCGCGCCGCAGACGATAGCATCTTCGGGAATGCCGTGGGCGCGCGCTAGGGCGCGAACGAGGGCGAGGCTTTCCCTATCGGGGTAGGCGTCGATACGAGAAAGCGCCTTGCAAGCTGCGGCGACGGCGCGCGGCGAGGGGCCTGCCGGATTCACGTTCACCGAGAAGTCAATGAGGTCGGATGCGTCCCCTTCGCAAGCGATGCCGAGCGATTGCGAGTTACCCCCATGCGTACGGGCGCGCAGGATTCCCCCGGCAGCCCGGGGCGCGGCGTGATCTTCCCTCATGCCATCGCCCCCACGGCGAGCACGACCGCCGCGCGCGCGGCGCCGAAGACGATGAGTGCGCATACGGACGCGGCGAGCATGAGCCTTGTCGCCCGGGCGATGTCGCCCCACTCGATTTCGCGGGACGCGTCGCCTATCGTCGGTTTCTCAACGAGCTTGCCGAAATACACCGCGGGTCCTGCCAGGCGCAGCCCGAGCGCGCCCGCGCACGCTGATTCGGTCTGTGCCGCGTTCGGGCTCGCATGGCGACGCCTGTCGCGGCGCCAGATGCGCGCCGCCCCGCGCGCGTCGAGCCCGACGATCGGGCACACGGCGATCATGAGCAGGGCCGATAAGCGCGAGGGAATCCAGTTCACCGCATCGTCGAGGCGCGCCGAGGCACAGCCGAAGTCGATGTAGCGCTCGTTTTTGTAGCCCACCATGCTGTCGAGCGTGTTTACCGCCTTGTACGCCATGCCCAAGGGCGCACCCCCGATCATAAAGTAGAAAAGCGGCGCGATGACACCGTCGCTCGCGTTTTCCGCCACCGTTTCCACGGCGGCGCGTGCGACGCCCTGCTCGTCGAGAACAGACGTGTCGCGTCCCACGATGAGCCCGACGGCTTCGCGCGCCGCGACAAGGCCGCCCTTCGAGAACGCGCGGGCCACGGCCAGGCTCTGGCGGCGCAGCTCGCATGCCGCGAGAATCTGATAGCTCGCCCATGCCTCGGCCACGAAGCGCAAGCCGGAGTGAACCATGCCGCAAAGATGCAGGATTCCCCAGGTCAAAAGCCCACACGCAAGCGGAAGCGCCACGGCGAGCACAAGCCCTGCGGCGCGCGTGCCCGCGGACGTCTGCGGGAATGCGCGCCGCAGGCGACCTTCGGCCCACGTGATCGCGCGCCCCATGGCGACGACGGGATGGGGAAGCCAGCGCGGGTCGCCGAAGGCAAGGTCGGCAGCGAACCCGGCGGCGACGGCAAGAATCGTCATCACCGGGCATCGCCCCCCAAAGCGGGGCGAACGTCGCGAAGGCAGCGCCCATCCCAGGTGGCGGCCCATGCGCCGCCCGGCTCGGTATGCACGTCGAAGTATCCCATTTTCGGGACAGCTAGCTCGGAGAGCAGCGCTTTCACGGTACCCGCGTGAACGACGAAGACGGCGCGCCCACTCCCCTGGGCGCGCTCCGATTCGCACGCCTCCCGAAACGCCGCGACGACGCGGCGGGTGAAATCGCTCTTGCCCTCGCCATGCGGGCAGCGCGTCTCGCACCAGGAGTCTACCCAGGCGCGGTAGCGCACATCCTCTTTAAGCTCGGCAGCGCTTCGCCCCTCGAAGTCACCGAAATCCATCTCGCGCAGACCGGGGCACGCCATAAGCTCCGCGTTCGGGAAGAGGATGCGCGCCGTCTGGTCGGTGCGGGCCATGCCGCTCGTGATAACACGGAACACGTCACGAGCGCACGCGAGGTCGCGCAAAGCGCGCTCGCCCGCGCTCGACAGGGGCTCGTCGGTGCCCGCCCCGCTGTAGCGATGGTCTTCCGTGCCCGCCGTGGCACCATGGCGCACGAAGACGACTTCCAAAGGCGCGCCCGCGCCCAGCGTCCCTCGAGGCGCATCGGCAAGGTTTCCTTTGATGACCTGGGGAATCCCGCACGTCATGCACACGACGACGTCGGCGCGCGCAGCGAGCGCGCATCCCAGGCGCCCCGCGCGCTCGCGCCATTGGGCGTCTTCCGCACGCATGGGGACGACCCCCGAGCCGACCAAGGACAGAATCACTGCGTCGAAGCCGATCAGCCGCTCGAGCGCCCGGTCAGCGTCGAGCGCGCGTACGAGTTCCTCAGCACGGTACGCGACGCGGCCGGCAAAAGCCGCGGGCACGCCGCCCTCCGCTAGCTGCGCCGCGTCGACGAAATCGTCCGCCGCGAACCCGAGCTTTTCGCGCACGAAGGCCCTCTTCCCCGAATGCGCGCCACCTACCACGAGCATCATAGGAGCATGCCCCCCGCCACCAGCATGGCAAGCATCGCGAGCTCGGCCCATTGCAGAAACCATCCGGCCAAATCCCCCGTCACCCCGCCGAAGCGGGACAGGGCAACATGGCGATACCACGCGAGCGCCAAAAGCCCCGCCACCGCCATAAGGGCGCCGACGGCCTGAGCGCACGCGACCATCCCTGCAGCCGAAGCCGCAGCGAAAGCGCAAAGCGGCACGACGATCGCCGCGCGCTTCTTCTCAGGCGAGAGCCCCGCGGCCATGCCGTCCGCCCGCGCGGCAGGCCAGCATTCAACGGCGAGCCCCGAAAGCGCGCGGGAGAACACGAGCGAGCACAGAAGCGAGAGGAACGTCCCCGCCGTAAGCGGCAGCGCGGTGAACAGGGAAAACTGCAGAATAAGGTACACAACAACACCGATGACCCCGAAGGCGCCCGCCCGCGGGTCGTGCATGATCTCTAGCTTTCGCTCGCGCGGGGCCCAACTTGCAAGCGCATCGGAGGTGTCGCAGAGCCCGTCTAGGTGGATGCCTCCCGTCACCGCCACAGGCAGCGCCACGAGCACGGCCGCGACGATGGTCGCAGGCACGCCGAGCAGGTTCGCCACGTACCCCCACGACGTCATGAGTAAGCCTTCCGCAAGGCCCACCAGGGGAAACGCGGCAAGCGCATGGGTTGACCCGAAATCGGTCCAAGCCGATTTCGGGACGGGGATGCGCGAGAACGTTCCGAACGCCGCGCCGATTGCCTCTGCTATCTTCACCTTGTAGGTCCTTCGCCTTTCATCCACACGGGAATCCCGCATACCACTTCGACTGCGCGGTCGGCCAGCGCCGCCACGCCCGCGTTCACGCGCGCGAGCGCGCGCCTCCATGCCTCGGTCCCCTCATCGTAGCGCATCCCATCGGCGAACACGTCGACGGTGACCACCACCGTATACGCAGCGGCCTGAGCGAGCCGTTCGATGTCTCCGAGCACCTCGCGCGCCGCAGCGTCGGGGTCACGTGGGGACAAGCCACCTTCCGCGAAGAGCTCGTTCGCAACCAGGTTGCCCACGTCCTCCAAAAGAAGCGTGCAGCCGCGCGGAAGCCTGGGCACTGCGGCGCCCACGTCACGCGTGCGCTCGAGGGTGGAAAATCCCTTGCCCTCGCGCAGCGCCCGATGGCGCGCGATACGGCGGGCGCCCTCTTCCCCAAAGGGCTCCATCGTTGCCAGGTACACGCGGGGGCCGTCGTGCCCGAGGCACAGGGACTCGGCGTAGGCGCTCTTGCCGCTCCCGGCGGCGCCGATAACGAGCGTCACCGTCATTTCCCGGCCTCGAAATGCTCGTAAGCAGCCATGCCAGTCGACGCGAACGTCTTCCCATCCCGGTACACGCGCAGCGCCGAATCCAGAAGGGGCAGATACGCCATGGCGCCCGCGCCCTCGCCCAAGTGCATGCCTGCGTCGAGGGGTGCCTTTATGCCGAGCTCGCGAAGGAGCTCCTGGCTTGCGGGTTCGCTTGATGCATGGGTGCCCAGGAGGTAGCCCAAGGCGTTGGGGCACAGGCGCGCCGCGCACAGGGCCGCCGTGCAGGATATGACCCCGTCGAGGAGCGCCGGCGCCTTCGAGGCCGCGGCCCCCAGATAGAAGCCGCACATCGCTGCGATGTCGAAGCCACCCACCTTCGAGAGCACGTCGATCGGGTCGGCGGGATCGGGCGAGTTCGCGTCGATAGCGCGCTCGACAACGTCGCGCTTGCGCGCGAGCGAGGCGTCCGAGAGCCCCGCGCCGCGCCCGACGAGGCTCCGCACGTCCGCCCGGATGAGCACTGCGGCCACCGCCGCCGAGGTGGTCGTGTTGCCGATGCCCATCTCGCCCGCGGCGAGAAGGCGTACGCCGGCGCGGGCAAGCCCGCACGCGACGGCGATTCCGACCTCGATCGCGCGCACGGCCTCTTCGCGAGACATAGCGAATCCGTGCGCGATGTTGCCGCTCCCCCGCCGCACGTTCGCGCGCACCATGCGCGCGTCTTCTATGCTCCGAGCCATACCCACGTCGACGGGCACGACCTCGGCACCCGCGAACGCCGCCATGCGGCAGGCGCTCGTAGCCCCCTCGCACATGTTGCGCGCGACGGCTCGCGTCACGTCTTGCCCGCTTTGCGACACGCCTTCGGCAACGACCCCGTTGTCGGAGAAGAATACCGCGAGCGCACGGGGAAACTCGGCCACCTCGGCGCTCCCCTGAGCTGCGGCGACACGCGCGACGGCGTCTTCAAAGTCGCCCAATCCCCCCAAGGGGTGCGCGATGGAGTCCCACGCGGCGTACGCGGCGGCGCGGGCGCACTCGTCTGCGGGCGTGATCCGGGAGAGCGCGACTTCGAGCACGGCGCCCGGCGCCGACGAGAACGCGCGCTCGACTTCCTCGCGGATGCAGGCAAGCGCGGTTTCGGTTGCTTCAGCCATGCCGTCTCCTCTCTGCGAACGACGCTGCGGCAGACGCGAACGCGCGCGCAACGTCGGGGTTCGCAGGATAGTACACATGCGGGAAGCCCGCAACCAGGGACGGGGTGGTCGTCATGCACGGCCAGCCCTTGTCGCGCCGGGGCTTCTGCGCCCAGAAGTCGCCGCCCGGGCAGGTGGACTGCCAGTAGTGGAACTCGTGCGCGCGGATGCGTGTGCCGCGCGGCCCGTAGAGCCCGTCGCGTTGGGAAGTGAGCTCCACGTACCCGAAATGGGACAGCCTTCCCCCGTTCTCGCTTGCGCCCTCAAGGGCGCCCGCAACAGGCCAGCGCCGCCCCTCGCTATCGGAGATTTCGCGCTGCAGGTACAGAAACCCACCGCATTCGGCAACCGTCGGCATGCCGGATTCCACCGCGCGCCGCACCGCCTCGCGCATCGGCGCGTTCTCGGAGAGCTGCCGCGCATGGAGCTCCGGGTAGCCGCCCCCCAGATAGAGGGCGCTTGTCCCCCGGGGCAACTCGCTATCACACAGGGGGCTGAAAAAGGCCAGCTCGCAACCCAGGTCCACGAGCGCGCGCAGGTTCTCCTCGTAGTAGAACGAGAACGCCTCGTCACGCGCGACGGCGATGATGGGCCGCGCTCCCGCGATCGGCTCCAACCGGTAAGGATCCTCGCGGATATCGGGTGCCGTCGCCGCTATTTCGAGCAAGCGGTCGACGTCGACGCTCTTTTCCACCAGCTCGGCCATCTTGTCGATGCGCGCGGAGAGCTGCTCGACCTCGTCGGCGGTCACAAGCCCCAGATGCCGGCTTTCGAGCGAGAACGCCTCGTCGGCGGGGATATTACCCAAAACCGCGACGCCCGTGTGCTTCTCGATCGCAGGCTTCGCGTAGGCGCAGGCAGCGGCGCTCGTCTTGTTCAGCACGACGCCGCGCACGTTCGCACAAGGCAGGAACTCGGCGATGCCGCGGATTACGGCGGCGAGCGATAAAGACGCCCCGCGCCCGTTCACCACTAAAACGACCGGCGTTTCCGTGTCTCGCGCAACCTGGTAGCTGCTCGCATCGGCCACGCCGGGCGCCATGCCGTCGTAGAAGCCCATGACCCCCTCGAGCACCGCGACATCCGCGCCCGCAGCGCCGCGTGCGAGCAGGGCGCGCAGCGTCGGGGCGTCGGTGAAGAAGCCGTCTAAGTTGCCCGAGCGCGCACCCACGACGCGGCGATGAAAGAGCGGGTCAATGTAGTCGGGGCCGCATTTGAAGGCCGCGCATGCGAGGCCGCGGTGCGCGAGCGCGCGCAGGAGCGCGCACGTTACGACCGTCTTGCCGCTCCCGCTCGAGGGCGCAGCGACCATGAAGCGCGGAATGGACGTGCTCACCGGGCACCGCCTTCCCCACCTGCGGCGTTGCAGTTAGCAAGCGAGACCACCCCAACGGATGGGTTCCCCTCGGCAGAGGGGTCCTCCCCGACAGGCGACTCAGCAAGCGCCCCGACTTCGGCAAGCTCCTCGGCATCCGCGCCCGCACCACGCGCGCTGACGAGGAACACGGGGTTTTGCGCCTTCATAAGATGGTGCGAGCCTACAGCCTCGGCGCGGGCGGCCGACACCTGGCACGCCTCGAACCCCTTAAAGCGCGAACCAGAAAGGAGCGCGCACGCCACGGTGAGCGTCTCAACGGTGACGCATGGCACGCACAGGCGAACCTGCGAGTTCTTCTCGAGCGCCGCCTCCACGATGGAGGGAAGCTTACCCGCGCTCCCGCCGACGAACACGGCGTCGGGGACGGGCAGTTTCGCGAGCGCTTCGGGGGCGACACCGGGGACCGCATGCACGTTGCCGCACCCGAATGCATCCGCGTTCTCTCGGATGAGCCGCACGCCGGTCGCGTTGCGCTCGACCGCCCATACCGACCCCGCTCGCGCGACGAGCGCCGCCTCGATCGACACGCTCCCCGTGCCGGCGCCGACGTCCCACACGGTGTCGGTCGCGGTAAGGCGAAGCTTCGCGAGCGCGACGGCGCGTACCTCCTGCTTGGTCATGGGAACGTCGCCGCGGATGAAGAGCTCGTCGGGAATGCCCGAAGAAGCGTACGGCCAGCGGGAGCTCGCGGCGAGAGATGCGCTAGAGCCCACAGGCGACCCGGCGCCGCCTGCGAACTCGATAAGCATCACGTTCAAGTCGTCAAACGTCTGACCTGCGATTTCACTTGCGGTCGCGCAGGTGATGCGCTCGTCGGGGTACGACAAGCGCTCGGCCACCGTCACGCGCGCGTCCCCAAAGCCCGCTTGCACAAGCTCACACGAAAGCCGCGAGGGGTCTTCCCCGCCCGACGTGGCGAGGAAGAGCTCACCCGCGCGCTCGGCCTCGGCCACGATGTCGCACGCCACGCCGTGAGCGCTCGCGAAGCGCCAATCCTGCCATGGACGCGCGAGGCGCGCGGCGAGATACGACGCTGAGCTTATGCCGGGAATGACGCGCACGTCCACCTGCGCGTCGCCGGAGAGCGCCTCCACCAGGCGGCGCGCGCCGCTGAACAGCCCCACATCGCCCGTCATCACGACCACGGCGCGCTGCCACGACGCCGCATCGGTGAGCGCGGCGACGATATCCGCGGTCTTCACGAGCTCGCATCTCACCACGTCGGGCGGCACGTCGATGCCGACAAGCGCGCGATGAGCGCCGATGACCACGTCGGCGATGTCGATCGCGTCGAGCGCCGCGCGCGAGAGCAAGTCGGGGTTTCCGGGCCCCGCCCCGATGATCGTTACCTTTCGCATGGAATCTCCCGATACCCGCGCGGCGTGACCATACGGCCGCCTACGCGCTTCGTGTCCGCGTTGCCGACGAACACGGTGGTGAACATGTCGGCATCGAGCTCCCCCAGCTCGGAGAGCCTGCACATGCCCGACTGCTGCCCCTCGCGCCCGATGTTGCGCACCCAGCCGCAGAGCGTGTCGGGGACCTTCCATTCGAGCATAATCTTCGCCGCGCGCGAGAGCCTGTCGGCGCGCTTTCTGCTGCGTGGGTTGTACAAACAGATGCAGAAGTCGGCGCTCGCCACGGCGGCGAGCCTGCGCTCGATGACCTCCCACGGCGTGAGCAGGTCGGAGAGCGACACGACCGCGAAGTCGTGGGCAAGCGGGGCGCCGAGCACCGCCGACCCGCTCTGAGCCGCGGTGGCCCCGGCGATAACTTCCACGTCTACATCGGGGTAGTCCTCCGCAAGATCCAGCACGGGGCTCGCCATGCCGTACACGCCCGCGTCACCGCTGCACACGAGCGCCACGGCTTCTCCGCTCTGCGCGCGCGAAAGCGCCAGGCGGCACCGTTCGACCTCGTGCATCATCGGTGTCGCGAGATGCGCCGCGTCAGGCACGGCGGCGAGCGCGAGCTCCACGTATTTCGTGTACCCCACAACGATGTCGGCCGCCTCGAGCGCGCGCCGGGCCGCAATCGTCATGCCGTCGGGGCCGCCCGGGCCGATCCCCACCACGAAGAGCTTTCCCATCACCGCTCCTTAAACGAAAGTTCGATAGTTACCTTGGAAAACGCGACGGTCACGCCGCCGTGAGCGAGCTTCGGGAAGATAAGTTTGCCCCCGTCCGCGAGCGCCGCGCGCTCGCACACGTTGTCGACCCCAACCGTCGCGCGCACGAAATCAGATGGCGAAACGCTGCCTACGACTTGCGACAACTCATCTGCGGAATACATCGCAAGCGGGATATTGCGCGCGCGGCAGAAGGCGAGCAGACCCTCCTCGTGCGCCTTCACGTCGATCGTCGCCGCCTTGCGCACGGCCGAAGGCGAGATACCTGCCTGCCCGCACGCGAGAAGAAACGCCTCCTCGATCGCTTCGGCGCACGCACCGCGACGGCACCCTATGCCCGCAACGATGCAGGGCACGACAAGGCGAAGCGGCTCGGGCGCAGGCGCGTGCGCCCGCACGCCCGCCGGCTTCCACGTCTCACCGGCGGGCACGACCTCGCCCGTTGTCTCCGACGCGCGAACGGACGCACCTGCATTCGCGCCAGCGAACGGCGACACGACGATATCGGCCCGAGCGCGGTCGGACGCAATGTCAACCCCCTCAGGCGGCTGTCCCGAAATCGGCATGTCGGAATAGAGCGCCACGCGCCCGCCCGAAAGCAGCCGCGCCGACACTCGCTTGATGGCCTCGGGATTCGAAACGGCGAGCCCCGCACAGCGCGCCCACGTATCCACCGCCCACACGCCGCGGACGTCGGTCGCCGTGGTGATGACGGGGATGGCCCCTGCCGCGCGTGCCACAGTTTGCGCAAGCTCGTTCGCACCGCCCAAATGCCCCGACAAAAGCGGGACGGCAAAGCGCCCCGCCTCGTCGATCGCCACAACCGCGGAATCGGTTGCCTTCGAGGCGACATGCGGCGCGATCGCCCGCACGGCGATGCCCGCCGCGCCCACGAACAGAAGCGCGTCCGACGCTTCCCACGCGAGCGCCGTCCATGCGCGCAGGTCGGCCTTCCCCTCGCCGAACCCGCGCGAAACGGAAACGTCCCAGCCAGGGTCATCTTCACCTGTCTGTGCGCAATCGGAAAGCGCGCGTGCGGTGCGCTCCGCCAACGCATACCCCCTCTCAGTGAACGCTATGCAGGAAACCCTCATCTAGCGCACCACCATCGTCGAGAAGTAGCTGCCCCGATCGGGCACATCGTCGAGCAAACGGTACACGCGCTCGCCCGGAAGCCCACAGTCCTCTACGAGCTCGGCACCGTCGAAGGCGCCCTCCTCGCGAAGGATGCGCTTCGTGTCCGCAAGCGAGCGGCGCGCCTTCATGACCACCTTCGTCCCTGGCCAGCCGATTGCGCGGCCCACCCCATACAGCACGCCTTTACTCATACGTCGCCCCCAATTCCCCGATAACTGCTTCGGCGCCCGACGTGCGGAAAAGCTCGCGGCGCTCGGCGTCGAACACGATCGCGGCGATGTCGCATGCGCCCGCCGCGCGGCGGTGCAACCTGTCCTCGATTGCCGCAGCGAGCGAGGCGCGCGCAGCGTCCCCCACGCCGGCGGCCTCGATTACCTCGAGCGCCGCCGTGGTCGTGACCGACGACATGATCTCGCGCACGGTCTTCGCGCCCGCGCCGGCCAAGGCCGCGTGGGCGGCCAGAATCTCCGCGCGGCAGTCGGCGGTACGCGAATGAGTGTCCATGATGCCGCCAGCGACCTTAACCAGCTTGCCGATGTGTCCCACAAGAAGGACATTGGTGAATCCCTCGCGAACGCAGCAATCAATCGCATCGCCCACAAAGTTGGAGATGAAGACCACCGGCGCACCGTTTAGGTGGAAATGCCCCGAGATGAACTGCCCGCCGTAGTTGCCG
This sequence comes from uncultured Collinsella sp., assembly GCA_900555515.1. Taxonomy (GTDB): domain Bacteria; phylum Actinomycetota; class Coriobacteriia; order Coriobacteriales; family Coriobacteriaceae; genus Collinsella. Next base: position 14,562 of record USLO01000002.1, on the reverse strand, counting down.
GGCGTGAGCACGACTCCGCGCCGCCCCATAGCCGCATGCTGCCGAATCTCGAGCACGATGCTGTCGCGCAAGGCAGCGAGGCTGCGCGGCTCGACGATGCCCGTCGTGCCCAGGATGGAGATGCCGCCCTCTATCCCCAGGTGCGGGTTGAAGGTCTTTTCGGCAAGGGAAACGCCCTCGGGTACCGAAATCGTCACAGCAATATTTCCAGAAAAGCCGTGCGCGGCGCACACCTCGCGCACCGCCGAAGTGATCATCGCGCGCGGCGTCGCGTTGATGGCGGCCGCCCCCACCGGCTGCTCGAGCCCGGGCAACGTCACGCGCCCCACGCCCACGCCGCCATCGACGGAAACTTCCGATTCACGCGTGGGCACGCCCTTGCTGCCCGCAGCGCCCGTGCCCGACCCCGCATGTTCCACGCGCGCGTACACGAGCACGCCGTCGGTCACATCGGCATCGTCGCCTGCGTCCTTTCGCACGGCGCACTGGGCACACCCCTCGCCGATGCATGCGTCGACCACGTTCGCCTCGACGGGCAGCCCGCCGGGGGTGACGATCGACACGAGGCCGACGAGCTTTCGTGACAAGAGCATCTCGCAGGCCGCCTTCGCCGCGAGCGCGGCGCAGCTCCCCGTGGTGTAGCCGCAGCGCAGGCGGGTCGTCCCGGTATATATGTAGTGCTCGAAGGCCACGCTAGCTGCTCGCCTTCCGATACCCCGTGGCAAACGAAGGGTCGTAAAGCTTGCTGCGCTCGTACGACTCCGCTTGCGCGCCGTCGTGCGCAAGCCCGCCGCGAGCTCCGAGCACGCGGCCCACCACCACGAGCGCCGTGCGGTCGATGCCCTCTCGCGCGCCCGCATCGGCGAGCGTGCCCACTGTGCAGCGCACCACGCGCTCCTCAGGCCAGGTCGCCTTGTACACGAGCGCCGCCGGCTCGTCGGAGCTGCGGCCCGCGGCCAAAAGCTCGGCGGAAAGCTCGGCGAGCATACCCGAGCTCAGGAAGATGACCATAGTCGAGCCGCTTTCCGCCATGGTGCGCATGCCCTCGCCCGCGGGCATGGGGGTGCGCCCGGAAAGCCGCGTGATCACGACCGACTGGCTGATTCCCGGCAGCGTGTATTCCTGGCGAAGCGCCGCCGCGGCACCGCAAAAGCTCGACACGCCGGGCACCACCTCGTAGTCCACGCCGCGCGCGTCGAGTGCGTCCATCTGCTCCTGGATGGCGCCGTACAGGCACGGGTCGCCCGTGTGCAGGCGCACCACTTCCTCGCCCCGCGCATCTGCAGCGCACATCACGTCGAGCACTTCCTCCAAGGTCATGTGCGCGCTGTCGTAGACGATGCAGGATTCCTTGCACTCAGCGAGCAGCTCGGGGTTCACAAGGCTTCCCGCCCAAACGACCACGTCGGCCGCGCGCAGAAGGCGCGCCCCGCGCAGCGTGATAAGGTCGGCGGCGCCCGAGCCTGCGCCAACGATATGAATCATCCGAGCCTTCCCTTCCCGTTTCTCATCGAAACCGTTTACGCCGCCATTCGCGCAGCGGGCAAAACACGGCGCCTGCGGCGGCAATCGGCGCAAATACGCAGGCAGAAGGCGCAATGCCGCCCGCCCTGGCTTTGACACGTTCACAAGTGCCCACTATCATAGTAAAAGATTCGGCAACGAGCATATGACAATCGGATAAAAGGAAATGACCGGCGCGGCGCCCGCACAGCCCGCGCTGGCTTGCGGAGGGAACCAGGTGGGAATCCTGGGCAAGGGACATTACTGTATAGGACGCGCGGGCGAACCGCCTCGCGCCCCAAGCCAGACTGCTTCGCCTTTTCCTCACGGCATCGCCGTGGCGTTAGCTCCTTGTGAACCCCGAGGGGTGCGCTTTTCTTTCGCTTGTGCCGACAAGCAACTGTCGCCGGGGGACCGGCAAACCGAGGAAAGGAAAAACCATGTCCGACCAGATGTCACGCCGCGGCTTCATGGGCGCCGCAGCAACCGGAGCCGTCGCGCTCGCCGGAGTCGCGCTCGCGGGCTGCTCCAACACCTCCGCGAGTTCCGAGAAATCGAGTGAAAAGGAGAAGGCCGTGAAGCCGGTCATCCTCGTCACGAGCTTCGGCACGAGCTACAACGACTCGCGCCACATCACCATCGGCGCCATCGAAGACGCTATCCGCGAGAAGTACTGGCAGGACTACGACATCCGCCGCGCCTTCACCGCGCAGATCATCATCGACAAGCTGAAGAAGCGCGACGGCATCACGATCGACAACATGACCGAGGCACTCGACCGCTGCGTGGAAGACGGCGTGAAGGAAATCGTCGTGCAGCCGACGCATCTCATGGGTGGCCTGGAATACACCGACGTGAAAGACGAGCTCGACAAGTACGCCGACAAGTTCGACAAGATCTCGCTCGGCGACCCGCTGCTCACCTCCGACGACGACTACAAGAAGGTGGCCGCAGCCATTAAGGAGAACATGGCGTCCTTCGACGACGGCAAGACGGCGCTGTGCCTCATGGGTCACGGCACCGAAGCCGATTCCAACGCCGACTATGCCAAGATGCAGGAAGTGTTCAAGAACGAGGGCTTGACGCAGTTCTTCGTCGGCACCGTCGAGGCTGAACCGACCTGCGAGGATGTTATCGCCGCCGCGAGCGCCGCAGGCTACAAGAAGGCCGTGCTCGCGCCGTTCATGGTGGTCGCGGGCGACCACGCGAACAACGACATGGCAGACGAGACCGACCCCGACAGCTGGGCTGCGAAGTTCGTGGCCGCCGGCTTCGAAGTGACGTGCCTGCTCCAGGGTCTGGGACAGAACGTCGCGGTCGACGACATCTACGTCTCGCACGTGGACGACGCCATCGCCAAGCTGTAAACTCGCCGCGCACGGGGGCGCCGGTCGCGTCCCCGTGCAACGGGCATGCGCCTTCCCCGACTGACGGCGCATGCCCGTTGCATTCGCATCCCGCCCGCCCACCGCACGGCGCGGGCGGTCGAAGCGATTGAAAGGAACCCCCTCCATGTTGAAGAAAACCCTCGCCTTCGCCCTGTCGGCGGCGCTTTTCGCGTTCTCGCTCGCAGGCTGCGGCGGAAATTCAATCGACAGCGCAAAGGCAAGCGATGCCGATTCCCAGGAAAAGACCGAACAGGCGGCCGATGCGCCCGAGGGCGCAAGCGCTGCCCCCATCACCGCCGACAAGGTGGCCGACGGCACCTATCCGATCACCGTAGATTCCAGCTCGAGCATGTTCAGGATTGTGGACGCCCAGCTCATCGTGGAAAACGGCTCCATGCACTGCGTGATGACGCTTTCCGGCACGGGCTACGGCAAGCTCTTCATGGGCACGGGCGACGAGGCTGCCGCCGCGAGCGAGGCCGACTTCATCCCCTATGTGGAAAACGCGGAAGGCAAGTACACCTACGACGTGCCCGTTGAAGCACTCGACGAGGACACCGACTGCGCCGCGTGGAGCATTAAAAGGGAGCGGTGGTACGACCGCACGCTCGTGTTCGAATCCGCCGGCGTCGATCTGCGCGCCGACGCACTGAAGTAACGCCATGCGGTCGATTCTTCCCAAGGGGGAAAGCAGGAAGCGCCGCAGCATCGCGGCGCGCGCGATCGCCTGCGTTCTCGTCGCCCTGCTCGCGCTTCCCTTCGCGGGGTGCAGTGCGAGCCCGAACGCGACCGGTGGTATGGCAGGCTCTCAGGAATACACTGTGAGTGTCTCGCTTTCCGGCGGGTCAGGGCGCGCAAGTATCGCCTCACCCACCACAATTGTGAAGGATGGCGACACCTACACCGCGACCATCACCTGGTCGAGTTCGAACTACGACAAGATGACCGTCAACGGCGTGGACTACGCGCCCGTAAACGACGGCGGCAACTCCACGTTCGAGATACCCGTCACGCTCGACGAGGACATCGCCGTGTCGGCCGAGACCGTCGCCATGTCGACGCCGCACACCATCAACTACACGCTCCACTTCGACTCATCCACCATGAAGGAGAAAACGGGCGACGATGCAAGCGGCGGCTCCCCTGCGGGAACGGCTTCAAGCGCCGCGGCCGACTTCCACAACGCCGATTTGGGCTGCGGCTGGAAGCCGACGGGGACGCTTCAGCTTGAATACGCCGAGCACTTCACTGTCGACGAGTTCGAAGGCGGCCTGCGGCTTATCTGCATTTCGAACGGGGAGCGCTTCCTCGTGGTGCCGCAAGATGCGAAGGTACCTGATGGGTTGAGCTCCGACATCGCGGTCATAAGGCGCCCCGCCGACAAGGTGTACCTCGTGTCGTCGGCGACGATGTGCCTGGTCGACGCGCTCGATGCGAACGACAATATCATCATGTCGGGCACGAAGGCCGACGATTGCTCGGTCGCGGGCTTCAAAAGCGCACTCGAAAGTGGGGCGATCGCCTACGGCGGCAAGTACAGCGCGCCCGACTACGAGCGAATATCGGCCTCGGGCTGCACGCTCGCCATCGAGAACACCATGATCAACCACACACCCGATGTGAAGGAAAAGCTGCAGAAACTCGGGCTCGTCGTGCTCACCGAACAGTCGTCGAGCGAGCCCGAAGCACTCGGGCGCGTCGAGTGGATTAAGCTTTTCGGCGTCCTGTTCGACAAGGAAGACGAGGCCGCGCACCTGTTCAACGAGCAGAAGGCCCGCGTCGAGCAAACGTCGGGGCTCGCGTCGTCAGGTAAAACCGTGGCGTATTTCTACATTAACTCGAACGGGGCCGCCGTCACGCGGCGGGCGGGCGACTACGTGGCACAGATGATCGAGCTTGCAGGCGGCAACTACGCGCTCGATGACGCGCAGACGGCGTCGACGTCAGGTTCGTCAGTAACGCTCGAAATGGAACGCTTCTACGCGACGGCGAAGGATGCCGACATCATCGTCTACAACGGCACCATCGACGAATCGGTTGCCACCTTGAACGACTTCGTAGGCAAAAACGCGCTATTGTCGCAGTTCAAAGCCGTGAAGAACGGCAACGTCTGGGTCACAAGCACCGACATGTACCAGCAGATGACTTCTACCGCCGACATTATCGACGAGCTGCACGGGGCGTTCACCGGCGATGACGCGAGCGACTTCCATTATCTGAGGAAGCTTGGCTAGCGTCATGAGAAGCCGGCTTTCCATGACATACGACGAATCGGGGCGTGCCGCGCGGTGTCGCGTCGTGACGGCGCTGCTCGCTGTTGTCCTCATCGTGCTCGTCGGGGCCAACCTGTGCATCGGGAGCGTGCTCGTGCCCGCAGACCACATCCCCGGCATCCTTTCGGGCGGCGCGGCCAATTCCATGGAAAGCCAAGTCATCTGGGAGATTCGCCTGCCGCGCGTGCTTTCAGCCGTGCTTCTCGGCGGGGCACTTTCGCTCTCCGGGTTCCTGCTGCAGACGTTTTTCAACAACCCCATCGCCGACCCGTTCATCTTGGGCGTCTCCTCGGGCGCAAAGTTCGTCGTCGCGCTTACGATGATCGTGCTTCTGGGCGCGAACCAGGCCATGTCCTCGCCGGCCATGGTGGCCGCAGCGTTTCTGGGATCGCTTATCACCATCGGCTTCGTGCTCCTCATCGCACGGCGCATAAGTTCCATGGCCATGCTCATCGTGGCGGGCGTCATGGTGGGATACATCTGCTCGGCGGCGACGAACTTCCTCATCGCCTTCGCCGACGACCAGTCCATCGTGAACCTGCACAACTGGTCTTTGGGTAGCTTCTCGGGTTCGAGCTGGGACGACATCGCGGTCATCGCGGTCGTGGTGATCACCGTGAGCGCATGCGTATTCGCGATATCGAAGCCCCTTTCCGCCTTCCAGCTGGGAGAAGCCTACGCGAAAAGCGTCGGCGTGAACGTCGCACGCTTCCGCGTGGTGCTCGTCCTTCTAGCGAGCATGCTCTCCGCCTGCGTGACCGCGTTCGCTGGTCCGGTGTCGTTCGTAGGCATCGCGGTTCCGCATCTCGTTAAGTCGGCGCTGAAGTCGTCGAAGCCCATCCGCGTGATTCCTGCGTGCTTCTTGGGAGGCGCCATCTTCTGCGCGGGCTGCGATTTGATCGCGCGCACGCTGTTCTCCCCCGTCGAGCTTTCCATCAGCGCCGTCACCGCCATCTTCGGCGCGCCAGTGGTTATCGCACTCATGTTGAAGAAGCGGGTGAGGTAGATGGGGGAATTCGTGCCGCGGCCCAAAACGCTCGGAGGGGACATTCCATGCTTAGACAGTCCTAAGCTCGCACGAAAGCGCCAGAAGACACTTTCGGCTCGTGCGGAACTGCACGCGGAACGCCTCCTCCGAGCGGAGTCGAACCTCGAAACCCCGGTCGAAACGCAGGCTGACGGAGCGCCGCTTTTCCGCATAAGCGACCTGTCGGCGGGCTACGACAAGAAGGTCGTAGTCGAAGGCGTCGATCTGGAGGTTCGCGCGGGCGACGTCGTGGCGCTCATCGGGCCAAACGGCTCGGGCAAGTCGACCATCTTGAAAACAATCACACGCCATCTGGCACCGCTTGCCGGCACGGTCGAGCTCGACGGGCGGGAGATTTCCCGATGGAAGACGGCGGAGTTCGCAAGGAACCTTGCCGTTATGCTGACAGATCGCCCCCGGACCGAGCTCCTCACCTGCCGCGATATCGTAGAGGCGGGAAGGCATCCCTACACCGGGCGAATGGGCACACTCTCGCCCGACGACCATAGTCGGGTCGACGAGGCCATGAAAACCGCACATGTGGAAGAGTTCGCCGAGCGCGACTTCATGCAGATAAGCGACGGGCAACGCCAGCGCGTCATGCTCGCACGCGCCATCGCGCAGGATCCGCGTGTGCTCGTGCTCGACGAGCCCACGTCGTATCTCGATATCCGCTACCAGATCGACCTGCTGCGAATACTTCGCCACCTTGCGAAATCGCGGAATGTGGCTGTCATCATGTCCATCCACGAACTCGAACTCGCGCAGAAAAGCGCCGACAAGGTGATTTGCGTGAAGGACGGCCGGGTCTTCCGCGCCGGCGCACCCGAGGACATATTCACGCGCGAGACGATTGGCGAGCTCTACGGCCTTCAACATGGCACCTTCAACGAGCGCTTCGGCAGCGTGGAAATTGGGCGCCCACACGGCGATGCGCACACGTTCGTCATCGCCGGCGCAGGTACGGGGTCGGCTGTGTTTCGCCAGCTCATCCGGCAGGGCAAGGCGTTCTACGCGGGCGTTCTGCACGAAGGGGACATCGACTGCGAGCTCGCGCGCGACCTGTCGACGGAATGCGTGGCCGAGCGCGCCTTCGAGCCGATCGGGGATAAAACCATAGCCCGCGCCAAAGAGCTCCTCGTCCACTGCGCGCGCCTTATCGTGTGCCCCGCCGCCTTCGGCACCATAAACGCCCGCAACGCAGAGCTCGTCGAGTTCGCACGCTCAAATGGTATCGAGGTCATGCGAGCGTGCGAAGGCGCATCGGAGGATTCCAATGGATACGCCTAGGCACGGTCCAAGAAATCGTCCGCATCCCCATCTGACACTATTTCACCGCAACTTAGAAGGTGTCGGCGTATAACGCTTCACCCCAAATTAAATTGATTCGTTGAATAGACACATTCCAAATCTTTAGACTTCGTTTAATCTACAAGTGGGTATTATCACACATTAAGCACACGTGAAAGGATATACCCATGTCGCTTACACAGTCAGCAGAGCGTGCAGCGCTTAACAAGCTCATCGATTATCTCGACGACAACCCGCAAGAAAACATCGACAAAATCATGGACCTCGTGAACAAGCTGGTCCCCAATCGCGTATTTCCTGTACAGCGAGAGGCATTCACCAATGTCATCAAGAGCCGCGGCAATTGGTATGACCTGATCATGCGTGTGTTCAGCCTTAATCCCCAGATGCGAACCAAAATGCTTAAGACCCTCATTGTCGACGCCAACCTGCTTGCTTGGCCAGAGCAGGAAAAGAACCGCGAAAAGTACCAGTGCAACGTTCCGTGGGCCATCCTGCTCGATCCCACGAGCGCCTGCAACCTGCATTGCACGGGCTGCTGGGCCGCCGAGTACGGCTACAAGCAGAATCTCTCGTTCGAAGACATCGACTCTATCGTTACGCAGGGCAAAGAGCTCGGTACGCATATCTACATCTATACCGGCGGCGAGCCGCTCGTCCGCAAGCACGACCTGATCAGAATTTGCGAAAAACATCAGGACTGCGTGTTTCTCTGCTTTACCAACTCCACGCTGATCGACGAGGCCTTCTGCGACGATATGATTCGCGTAGGTAATTTTGTCCCCGCCATCAGCGCCGAGGGCAATGAGCACACCACCGACGCCCGTCGCGGCGAGGGTACCTACGCAAAGATCGAGCACGCCATGAAACTCCTGCGCGAGCGCGACTTGCCGTTTGGTATCTCCACCTGTTGGACCAGCGCCAATGCCGATACGGTAGCAACCGAGGAGAACATGGACTGGATGATCGGCGAGGGAGCACTCTTCTGCTGGTACTTCCACTTTATGCCGGTTGGCCGCAACGCAACCCCCGAGCTCATGCCCACGCCCGAGCAGCGCGAGCACATGTATCACTTTATCCGCGAAATGCGTGAGAAGAAGCCGTTGTTTACGCTCGACTTCCAAAACGACGGCGAGTTTGTAGGCGGATGTATCGCCGGCGGCCGCCGCTACCTGCACATCAACGCCGCCGGAGACGTGGAGCCGTGCGTGTTCATCCACTACTCAAACGCCAACATCCACGATGTGAGCTTACTCGACGCGCTGCGCTCTCCCCTCTTTATGAAGTACTACGAGAACATGCCGTTTAACGACAACTACCTCAAACCATGCCCCATGCTCGAGAATCCCGACGTGCTGCCCAAACTGGTCGCCGAGAGTGGCGCAATGAGCACCGATCTCATCGAGAAGGAGTCACCCGAGCAGCTGCGCGAAAAGACCCAGGCTGCCGCCGAGGCATGGTCACCTGTCGCCGACCGCATCTGGAACGACTCCGACGATCCGTTATACGCCAAGCGTCACGAGGACAAGTCGCAGGGCATGGCCGATAGCGACATGCACAAGTTCGAAAAACAGGGCCGCATACTCAAAAACGGCGATTAATGCTGCCCTACACGACAAACGCTCAGAAATGAAGCGGAGCAGTCTCGAGGCTCATCTTCGAGGCTGCTCCGCCTTACCATCAAAACAGTTTTACTAAGTTGCGGTGAAATAGGGACCAGAACGGCCTACCAATAGCCAAAACGATCCCTATTCCACCGCAACTTCTTTAAGTTGTTGAATTATCAATGCTATTCCAAGCGAGATTCCAGACTCGACAGGCCATTAAGAGTCAGGTCGTTGGCGACCTCAGAGACGCGCTCGATAGGAACCGAGCCGTCAGACAGTGCCCACGTGCGATAGATACCGATAATACCCGACAGCAAAAACGCCAGATAATAGTCGAACATCTCGTCCTTGAGACCTTGGGGCAGCAGATCGCGCTCGGCAATCTCATGTTCGAGCGGCGCACGAAGACGAGCCATGAAATCATCGAGCGGAATATTCTCGATCAGCTGACGATTGAGCACCAAGTTGTTGCACAGTGCCTCGTTAACGGTTTTAAAGAAGGTCGCCGCCGCGCCCAGGGCGCGCTCATTGGTGTCGCCGTCCATGGAAGCAAGCGTTTTCTCGACCGAGTCGACAATCATCTCCACCACATCGACGGCAATGGCATCGAGCAGGCCGTCAACCGTACCAAAGTGAACGTAAAAGGTCTTGCGGTCGACATTGGCCTCGCGCGCGATGGCACTCACCGTAATGTCTGCCAGCGGCTTTTCCATGAGCAGGCGCTCGAAAGCCGAAAGGATGGCATTACGGCTGCGAACGATGCGACGATCAAGACGCGGTTTGCTGGTTGCCATGGGCGTGTCCCTTCGATATGCGAGCATTCATCAACAGATGAGAGATAATCTACGTAAGAGGATTATCCCCCAAATAGCACAAATATGCCCCGCATCATGAAGAACGCACGACTGCCCTACTGCGACTTAGGATGCTTCTTCTTATTGAGTGCAGACGGAGATACGCGAATACCATCGCCTGTCTGGCGCACATAGGCTTTATGAGCCGGCTTAGCGGCCCCAGAAGCCTTCTGAGCGTGCTTCTTGGGATCAACGGTAACAGCATTCGTGGGGCGCGGCTTAGTGGGCGCAGAGGGCGTCTGAGGCGTGCGGCCGAGCTTGCGCATCACGCGATCCCAGCGCGCATGGATGCTCTCGTTGTGGGCGCTCTTAAGGCCCAGCAGGGGCGCAGCCAAAATGGTCGGCGCAATAAACGTAATGAGGCGCCACAGCAGATAGCCGGCGGTCGAAGCCGACCCAAAGAAATGACCCAAGAACAATGCAAAGCCGCCCTCAGCGCCACCGGTTCCACCGGGCAAGGGGACCGCAGAGCTCAGCAGCTGGACAAAGGCGCTCGCGGCCATGACCGAGAAAAAGTCGACCTCGTGGTGGCCAAAGGCAAGCATCAGGAAATACGGAACCAGATAGAAAAACGCGAGCTGCAGCATGGTAATAAACACGGTGAGCAGCATGGAAGAAAAATGTCCGGCCGAAAGCTTGAACTTCTCGGAGAAGGAGTAGATCTCGCCATCGACAAACGTGCGCCATCCCTCGATCTTAGTGGCCGAGACGCCTATGCGCTCGAGCCAATTAATGATGCAATGGGCGACGCGCGTGACGGTCTTAGGCATGAGCGCGACGGCGAAGATTCCCAGCAAGATGCAGCAGTGTCCGCCAAAGCTAAAGACGCACAGCAGCGTCATGTCGCCATAGCGCTCGGCGAAAAACGGCATGCGAGCAAGCAGGAGGATAGCGCCCCAGGCAACGAGGCCAAACTGGTACACGATAAAGCGCGTGAACTGCGTGGCGCCGGCCTCGCCGACATTTTGGCCCGCTTTGGTCAGGCGGTAGATCTGAGCAGGGGTCGAGCCCATCATCATGGGCGTCAGGTTGCCAAAGAAGATGCCGCTCGCCTCGACCGAGATCAGGTCGCGGATGCCGACGGGTGAATATGGGTCGAGCCAGACGGCGATCGCATAGGCCACAATGCCAAAGAACAGATACATGAACATGCAAAGACACGCGACAACGAGCCATGGCGCCTGGACGCTCGACATTGCGGCCCAGAACTGTCCCATCTGACCGGTTACCACCAGATAGACGATATAACCCACCAGCACAACGCCGATAAAGATGGCGCCGCGGCGTGCGCTCTTATTGTCATCGCCGCCCGAAGCCTCAACCTCGACCTGGGGCTTGGACGTATGCTGAGAGGACTCCGTCATGAGACTCCTTCTAACAGTCAAAATATCTTGGATATTGTACCCGTAAGGGCCATAGGCAGAACGCAAAGCTCTGGTTCAAACGGGAATTGCAGACGGTTGTTTGAAAATAAAAAACCCGGCCTTCTATGGGAAGACCGGGTATGAGATGCATGGTAGCCCGTACCAGATTCGAACTGGTGATCTCCGCCTTGAGAGGGCGGCGTCCTAAACCGCTAGACGAACGGGCCACATGACATCTGCACTGCCGTGCTGCGAGGAAACATATTACGGGACAAAAAACGTCAGCGCAAGAAGAAATTCCAAATTGCCGAAAAATTGTCGGCAGGTTATGGAACACGCAGGTAAACTGGGTAGCTAATTCAAGTTGAGATGGACCAAAAGAGCTTCGCGCTCGTTGGGAATGTTGTCTTCGATCACGGCGTCGAGGGCGGAGTTGAGAAGCTGCCCCAGTTCCGGCCCGGGCTTGACTCCGGCACGGATCAGGTCGCCGCCGTTGACGGCGAGCATCTTGAGCGTATAGGGCTCCCCCGCCTCCAGTAGCTCGTGCGCCATCGCGCGCATCTCCTCAATCGTCTCAACGTAATAGAAGCACGACGGGGCCTTGCCGAGCGTATCAGCACGCTTAAGATCCATGAGCTCATCAATCAGGCGGGCTGTGTCGACGCCCTCACCAGAAAGCAAGCGCATCATATTGAGCAGGCAGGAGCGCTCGGGGCGCAGCGGCTTGTCATGGTATTTGATAAGCAGGCACACGTCGCGCACCAAGTCGTGCGAGAGTGCCAGGCGATCCATAATGACACGCGCTTTCTTGGCGCCGAGCTCGGGATGACCGTAGAAGTGTCCGCTGCCGGCGTGATCGACCGTAAAGCACTCGGGCTTGGAGACATCGTGCAAAAACGCCGCCCACATAAGGCTCGACGATGGCGCGACGCCGTCGCACAGCGCCAGCTCCCCTGCCACCGTCAACACGCGGGCGATATGCTCGTAGACGTTAAACGCATGATAGACACTTCGTTGATCAAACCCGCGAGCGGGCGCAAGCTCGGGCACGGCGGCGCAGATGAGCTCGGGGTAGCGCAGCATCGCGTCTCCCCCGTGGCCGGTCGAAAGAATGCCCTCGAGCTCAATACCCACACGCTCGCGCGCCACAGCATCGAGCAGCGGCGCGCACTCGGCAAGCGCACGCTTAGTCTCGGGCTCAATCATAAAGTCCAGGCGGCAGGCAAAGCGCACCGCACGCAGCATGCGCAGTGCATCCTCGTTAAAGCGACGCTTGGGATCGCCGACAGCACGAATCAGCTTGCGCTCCAAGTCACCCTGGCCGTCGTAGCGGTCGACAAGCCCGCGCTCGGGATGCCAGGCCATGGCGTTGACGGTAAAGTCGCGGCGCGCTAGATCGTCCTCGAGCGAGGCGGCACGCTCCACACTCTGGGGATGGCGACCATCGGTGTAAAAGCCATCCAGGCGGTACGTGGTGACCTCGATACGCTCGCCATCGGAAATAGCCGTGATTCCGCCAAATTTAATGCCCGACTCCACGACCGCGATGCCAACGGCCTCGAGCGCCGCTTTGGACTCCTGCCACAGGCCGCTACAGCACATATCAACATCGTGGCTGGGGCGCCCCATCAGGGCGTCGCGCACCCAACCGCCTACGTACCAAGCCTCAAGACCGGCTGCTTCGAGCGAACGCAGGACGCGCAGGGAGGCATCAGACGGTTGCGTACCGTTGAGAGAAACATTGCACATGCCTATGGCCTCCTGCACTTGCGAGCGTTAATCGATGGTTCTCAAGAAGTCTAACAAGAAACGAGAAAGCGCGCACACGCAATCGCGTCGTCGATTCGATAAAACGAGACAGCAGACGCCACATACGTTCAGCGCGCAAAAAACACCCGCCTTGGTAATCCAAAGCGGGTGTTCGGCAACGATGTATCGATGCGGCTAGCAGACCTGGCGAACCTCGATGTGCTTCTTATATTCGTCAACCTTGGCAAAATCGCCCAGACCGGGGCACTCGACCACATTGGCGCCGGTGGCCATCGAAAGACGCAAGGAATCCTCGACGCGCTCGGGGGCGTCATGCCACACGGACAGGAAGGCAGCGAGGGAGGAATCGCCGGCACACACCGTCGACAGCAGCTTGACGTCGAAGGTGCGGTTGGCAAACCAGATGTGCTCGCCGTTGGAGAAGTAAGCACCGGCGCCACCGAGGGTCAGCAGCACGTTCTTGGCGCCCTTGGCATGCAGCTCGGCCATAGCGCCCTTGACGGACTCATCGTCGCCACCGCTCACCTTGATGCCAAAGATGTCGAGCAGCTCGTCGTCATTGGGCTTGATCAGCAGCGGCTCCATGGCAATGAGGTCTGCCAGCTGATGGCTCGAGATATCGAGCACGAACTCGGCCCCCTTGGCCTTTACACGGCGCAGGACCTCGGCCAAGAAGCCCTCGGAAGTGTTAGGAGGCAGCGAGCCGCTAATGACCAGGCAGGTCATGTCATCGAGCGAATCGATAAGCTCAAACATCTCCTGCTCGTTGGCCTCGTTGATGGCGGCACCGGCGTTGACCATGTTGTACTCGGTGTCGGGGCCGGCATTGAGGAACACGTTGACGCGCGTGATGCCGTCGGTCCACACGGGCTTGACGGGCACGCCCAGGGCCTCGGCGCCCTTAACGATAAACTCACCCGAGAAGCCGGCGAAGAAGCCCAGGATCGTGGTGTCGACACCGTAGTGGTCAAGCGTAAACGAGACGTTGAGACCCTTGCCGTTGGGCGTGTAGACCGCGTTGCGGGTACGCGTGACAGTGTTGGCAGCAAGGCCGTCGCAGGCGATGTTGTAGTCAATGGCGGGATTTGCAGTGAGCGTGTAAATCATGAATGTTCCTTTCACGAAGCAACGTGTTAATGAAAGTATATTCCACGCATCGGTAAAAGGCTAGGACAACTCGGTGAACGGTGTGGAAGCGATGAAGTACGGCAGGACATCTCCACCCCCATGAAGAAACAAAAAAGGCGCCCCGGCCGAAACCGGGGCGCCGCATGCGCACGAATATGTCGCGTTTCGATTACTGACGATCGAGCTTGCGGACAGCAACGCGCTTGCTGTACTCGTCGACGTGACCAAAGTCGCCAATGCCGACGGACTCGGCAACGTTAGCGCCGGTGGCCATAGCGAGCTTCATGGCCTCCTCGACGTTGTCGCGATCCCTGTACCACTTGTGCAGGAACGCAGC
>USLO01000001.1 GCA_900555515.1 uncultured Collinsella sp. | reverse complement strand
CATTCCAGGTTCCTCCCTCCGCGGAACGCGCCAAAGCCAAAGTGGTCGCAACGCAGGCAGCGGCTTGCCTCCTGGCGCGCCTCCTGCTCGGTGAGACCCTGCTCGACCAGATTCCAATCGTGAATACGCTCGCCGGCCTCGCGCTCGCCCAGCTCGCAGCGGCCACACTCATGCTTGCCCTTAAACTGGACGGTCGGCAGCTCGACCTCGAGCTTGATCTTGTGATCGAAGCCCAGGTAGTGGTCGATGTTTGCCGAAGCCACACGGCCGGCATTGATAGCGCGGATGACGGTGGCGGGGCCGGTCTGGCAGTCGCCGCCGCTAAAGAGGCCATCGAAGTTGGGCACGGCGCCGTCCGAATCGGTGACGACGCGACCCCACTTGCAGGCGATGCCCATGTCCTCAAACGGCTTGGAATCGATGTCCTGGCCAATGGCCACGAACACGCGCTCGCAGGGAATGACGCGCTCGGGCGTCGCGGCGGCACGCGGGGCCGGACGACCGCGACGGGGCTCGCCGATAATCTGCGGCTGCACGCGCAGGCCGCTCACGCGACCGTCCTCGCCCGTCTCGATGGCGAGCGGGGCGGTCAACTCCAGAACCTCGCAACCCTCGGCCTGGGCGCCGGCGATCTCGGCGTCCTGAGCCGTCATATCGCAGATGCGACGGCGGTAGACGATGCTCACCTTTTCGGCACCGCAGCGCACAGCAGAGCGAGCCACGTCCATGGCCACGTTGCCGCCGCCGATGACGCACACGCGCTGGCCGCTCAGGTCGGGCAGCCCGTCGTCGCCGATGGCACGCAGCATCTTGACGGCCGACTCCACGCCGGTCGCCTCTTCACCCGGAAGGCCGAGCTTCTTATCGCTGTGGGCACCGATAGCCAGGTAAACGGCATCGAACTCGTCGCGCAGGCGGGCAAGCTCCTCGCCGTTGACGGAGTGATCGAGCTCAACGTCGATGCCGACGCTCAAGATCCAGTCGATCTCGGCCTGCAGGCGCTCGCGCGGCAGACGGTAGCTGGGAATGCCATAGCGCAGCATGCCGCCCAGGTGGTGGCGCTGCTCAAAGATGGTCACCTTGTGGCCCATCACGGCCAGGTAGTAGGCGCAGGAAAGGCCGGCCGGGCCGCCGCCGATCACGGCGATGCGCTTGCCGGTGTTGTCCACTACATGCGGCTTGTGGTCGTTGAGGTCACTGTGCTCAACGGCAAAACGCTTGAGGGCGAGGATGTTCATGGGGTCGTCGACCATGCCACGGCGACAGTGCATCTCGCAGGGATGCTCGCACACCAGGCCGCAGACGAGCGGCAGCGGGTTGTTCTTGCGGATGACCTTGACGGCATCGGCATAGCGGCCGGCCTCGACGAGCGAAATGTAACCGGGAATGTCGACGTGCGCCGGGCAGCCCGAGACACACGGGACGCGGGCCTCGCGATCAAATCCGCAGGAGTGCTCACGAATGTGGTGCTCAAAGTCATCACGGAAGCCACGAATGGCCGTGAGCGCCATGGCGCCAGCTTCGTAGCCGATGGCGCAGTCGCTCGAAAGGTAGATGGTGCGGGCCGTGCGCTCAATCAGGTTGAGCGTGGACTCATCGGCGCGCCCTTCGAGCACATCGGCAAGCAGGTCGCTCAGCGCGCTCAGGCCCACGCGGCAGGGCGTGCACTTGCCGCAGCTCTGGGTGGAGCACAGGTTGACGAGCGCCGCCGTAAACTCAACGGGACACGGGGCGAGCGAACTCACCGCCAGACGGCGTCCGAGCGCATCGTGCAGGTCGTCCATGACGGCCTGAGCGTGGCTGCGTTCCATTACATGCAGTCGTGCCATAAGATCCCCTCTCACATGGCAGCCCGGAGGCGAGGCCGGGCGAAAATGCTACATGCAACACACTGACCTAAAAAGTTGTTAGGTTTCCACGCAGTT
Organism: uncultured Collinsella sp.; assembly: GCA_900555515.1. Classification (GTDB taxonomy): domain Bacteria; phylum Actinomycetota; class Coriobacteriia; order Coriobacteriales; family Coriobacteriaceae; genus Collinsella. The sequence continues at coordinate 43,912 of USLO01000001.1, read as the reverse complement.
CGGCAGGCGGCATGAAATGTCACCCTCAGCGGTGAAATAGAACATTACCGCAGATAAATGCCATATTTGATAAAACGCGTTACCCACAATGCGGCACTTAGGGACGTTCCTTTTCTGCCGGCACCCAGGGACACTCCTTGCTCTGGCCCCTTTGTACCAATCATGAGTTGCGGTGAAATAGGGACTGAAAAGCCGCTCAAAAGGCCAAAACAGTCCGTATTCCACCGCAACTTCAAGACGTTGGCGCAAACCAACCTGTCCCCCTTGCACCAAAAAGGGCTCTGAGCAAAAACATGCCCGGAGCCCTCTGGTCGCCTCGCCTTACCGCGCGACGCGTATGTTACTTACGCTTGCCGCCGCCGTCACCGGGGCGGCGGGAGCTGCTACCGCGCTTGCCGCCACGGCTGTTGCCATAGCTGCCACGGTTATCGCGACCGCCGGCGCGACCGCCACGGGAGCCGGCCTGGTTGCCGCCACGCCCGCCACGATAGCCGCCACGGCGCTCCTCGCGGGTGTCATCGTAATTGCGCCAGTCATCGCGACGATCGCGGCTGGCACGCGGGTCGCGACGATCGCGCGACTCATTCGAACGACGGGCGCCGCTGCGACCACCGTTGCCGCGAGCGCCCTCGCGACGCTCACCACCGCGGCCGCCCTCGCGACCTCCGCGCTCGTCAAAGCGCTTGCCGCCGCGGGACTCGCCGGCGCGGGCACCACGCTCGTCACGCGAACCACGGCCTTCGCCGCCACGGCGCTCATCGCGCCCGCCGCGCTCGCCATCGCGACCGGAGCGACGACGGTCACCCGAGCCGCGCTTGCCGCCGCGCGAACCACGGCCCTCGTCCTCGCGCTCAACACGGCGACGACCGCCACGGTCCTCGTCCTCACGACGACGGCGGTGTGCCTCGCCCTGGAACTGCTTGGCACGACGCTCGGCACGGTTGCCGCGCGCAGGCTGCTCAACGGCACCAGCACTGGCGCGCTCCTCGGCAGCCACCTCGCGGGCCACGCTCTCCACAGCCTCGTCCACGCGAGCCTGAACGCCCTCGCGCACGCGGGTCTTGCCGCCACGCTTGGGACGGCTCGGACGCTCGCCGTCGCCGCGACCACGGTTGGAACGACCGGCCACATCGCCGTAATCGTCACCGTTGCGCTTACCGTCGCGACGCGCCTGCTCAAGCTTCTTCTTGCTCTTGGACTTGCCGCGCTTGGTCTTTTTCTTCACCTTAAAGGCCGCAGGGTCGCGCTCGGGGTCAACGGCGGGCGGGTTGGGACCCACATGCAGGTCGCCGGCCTCGTAGATGTCGGCGGTCTTGTCCATGAGCTTCTCGATCTCGTAGAACTCATCGACGTCCTGCTCGGTCACAAACGTGATGGCCCAGCCCAGCTCGCCGGCGCGACCCGTACGGCCAATGCGGTGGATATAGTCGGTCGGCTCGGCCGGTACGTCAAAGTTCACGACGTAGCGCACGTCGCTAATGTCGATGCCGCGGGCAAGTACGTCGGTTGCCACCAACACGTCGACGGTGCCGTCGCGGAAGGCCGAAAGGGCACGCTCGCGCTGCGCCTGGCTGCGGTTGCCGTGAATCGCGGCGGCCTTAATGCCCTTACGCTCCAGACGACGGCAGCAGCTGTCGGCGCGGTGCTTGGTGCGCATAAAGACGATCGTGCGCTCCGGGCCCTCCTTCTTGAGGAACTCGGGCAGCAGGTTGTTCTTGGCCTCGATGGACACCGGGAACACAAACTGGTCGACGGTGTCGGCGGTCGACGTGGCGGGCGCGATCTCCACGCGTGCCGGATCGCTCACCAGGTCGGTGATCTCGCCCACGGCCTCCTCGTCGAGCGTGGCCGAGAACAGCAGCGTCTGGCGCTCGGCCGGCGTCTCGCGCACAATGCGGCGGACGGCGGGCAAAAAGCCCATGTCGAGCATGCGATCGGCCTCGTCGAGCACCAGGACCTTAACCTCGTCCAGGTGGCAGGCACCCTGCTCGATCAGATCGACCAGACGGCCCGGCGTTGCAACCAGAATGTCGCAGCCGTACTTGAGGGCAGCGGTTTGCGGCTTGTAGCTCACGCCGCCCACGACGGTCACGGCGACATGGCCGGTGACGTCGGCGATTTTGCTCGCGACCTCGTCGATCTGCTGGGCAAGCTCGCGCGTGGGGGTGATAACGAGCATCACGGGGCCGCGGCCGTTGCCCTCGGGCTTCTTGGCACCGCGACGGCGATTGCGGCCGCCACGCTCGCGCACGGGCTTGGGCGGAGCGATGTGCTCCAGATTGTTCATGGTCGGCAACAAAAAGGCGGCCGTCTTGCCAGTGCCGGTCTGAGCGGCGGCAAGCAGGTCGCGACCCTCGAGCACCACGGGGATCGAACCGGCCTGAACGGGCGTGGGCGCCGTGTAGCCCAGGTTCTCGATAGCACGAAGCATCTCGTCGGAAAGGCCCAGCTCGTCAAAGGCGGGCAGGCTCTCGGTAGCGGACTCGACGGCCTGGGCAGCATTGGCCTCATCGGCGGCGTCGAAGGCAGCCTGGGTCATGGCCTCGCGGGTCTCGTCCAGGATCTCGGCGTCGGTGACGTCGGATACAGAATTACGCATATGTTGTTGTTCCTTATCTGCACGCGCAATGGGCACGGCATGCGGCCGCGCGGGCGTGCTTGGTAGTGCGCTAATACATACAAAAACAGGTGCGCACAGAGAGGACGTTGCTCAGCACGCTGGCGATCGCTTTGGCAGCCCTATCACGCGCCGTCCAGACGCAGCAGCTCTAAGCGATGGAGCAGATTCGCCGCCGGTTAGTATACCCGTACTCCGTATGCCCCCACGTAAACCACAGATGACGAGGCGGACGGGGCGAGTCTGGGCCGATTGTCTCAATCTGTAACAGTTACGGAGCAAAACCGGCCCCAGATGTTACAGATTGAGACAGTTGAGTTGTCTGCCGAGAAACAATCTTGATCCGTAACAACTAGACCCCATATCCCCCGCCAGATGTTACAGATCGAGACAAACGTGCCGAGCACCAAACCCGACAGGCCACAAAAAGGACCGGACGTCCAGCCATCACAACTGGAACGTCCGGCCCCGTCAAACATCAACTAGGGAAGCTAAATCAACACCTCGCAACCTCTACTCTGCGTCCGGGTCCTTAAAGTTCTTGGGATCCAAGACCATGCAGGTGTAGGTAATGTCGTGGTCATCGTCGGGGATGGGCTCAAACCCGTTCTTGCCAAAGAAGTCGATGAGCAGATGCGCGAGCTTAATCGGATCCGCATCAGCATCGTCAAAGAGATATTCGCTCAGATCCAGGAATGTAGGCTGTTGTTCGCCCTCGCTCTCCCAGTATCCCAACAGGGCGTCGTGCACCAGGCGCGCGCCATAGCCGTTACCGCGGTAGTCAGGATCAACATACACATGGCTCAAAAACGTCGACGTTTCCTCGTTGAGCGGGTGCTCCGTAACGGCATCCGGCAGATCGGGGTCATCCGCACCGCCCGTCACGCAAAAACCGACCAGCTCATCATCGGCAAAGACGCCCCAGAGGCTGCTATTCTCCTCGTCCTCGTCCTCGACAAAGTCCGCGTACTCGTCATAGACCTCGTAGCCCGACTGCTCATCCAGATCGACCATATCGTCGACGTCGTCGGGACCCAAAGCCCTTACTTCAACTTCAGCCATTGTCCTGTCCTTTCTCTCGCTTTCAGGACAACCCGAGCATACGGCGCTGTCCCAACACTCTGTTGCGCAACATTGGCCGTTGCGCCAATACCGTCGCTAGCGATGACGGCGCCTCAGGGCAATGCATGCAACGACAATTGCCAGCAACACCAAGCCCTGGAAATTGATGCGGCTAATAGCGAAGCCCGAAGGAACGATAAAGCTGTCGTAGAACATGTCGAGCAGGCCGATAAACACCAGAAACGCGATGAAGATCCAGAACACGCGACTCCTTAAAATGGGAGTAAACATGTCGAGCACCGAACCGCCCGAAGAAGAGCCCTGATAGCCGATCAAATCAAACGGCTCATCCTTCTCTACCTCGTTAGCATCGCTCGAAGCGTCTGAAGGCTCGGACTCCAAATCGCGACGATCCGTCCAATACCCGGGCACATGGTCGCGCTCACCAAGGTACTCACCGTTTTTGACCACCGGCTCAAACAACATGGCACTCGAGAGATCCTCGAGCTCCTCGCGAATCAACTGGTCGGTGCGAGCGTCATGAGGCTCCTCGAGCTCGCACTCAAGCTCGTACATATGCTCCATGACCCGCTCGTAATCTTCTTCGGACATATCGTCATCGTAATAGGAGTTCCCGCTCATCGTTCATCCCTCATTCAAGAACCGAATCCCTTTTGGACAACTCAAGTGTAGAAATCCATACCGAGCAGACGTTGCGCAACATTGCCGGAAACGAGACGGATCCGCTCTCAAAACGCCCCGGGACAGACCGTTCCGCATTGCAATTTGCGCACTCGCGGATGTTGCGCAACGTTCTCGCCCATCGGGGCGGTAGCGTTCGAGTTAGCAAAGCCACGAGCCCTAAAACCCGGGATCGTGGGCTTCCACCGCATACGAAAGAAGGAACGATGGACGAGATTTTTGAGCATCTGCTTCAAGATACCGACCGAGGGATCTCGATCAACCAGATTGTCAGTCGCATCGTGTTTCCCAACCACGATATCTGCATGCAGGCCAAAGCTGCCCTGGAGCGAGACTATGGTGAGTTCTGCTTTGCTGCCGTGATCCCCGATTACGAGGACTTCCAGCACATGGATCCGACCGACGCCATCAATGCCGCCCTGGAAACCTGCGGGTCCGACGGCGAAGAGGTCACCAACGTCGTCTGGGGCTACAACTCGCTCCAGTACGAATACAACGGCATCCCCTCGCTGGAGGTTGCCAAGACTATCTCCAAGATGATCGGCGTTCCCGTCTACTACGAGTACACCGATGCCGATGAGATCGCCGCCGGCGCCGTGATCGCCGATGCGCAGGGCGACAGCGTCTCGTTTGCAAACGTGGTCGACAAGAGCTGCTGGGTGTATTTCCCGGAGGGGTTCGACGGTGCCACCGACACCCTGTTCCGCTGCGGCATGGGAACCATGTCCATGCCCGACGGAAGCCAAAAGTACTTTGAAGACACGACCGACCCCATCATGCGTTCGTATGCGCAGCGCGGAAACGTGTCCCTGTACTTCGACTTTCTCAAGGACCAGTTTGGCGCCCAAGAGGAACCCCAGCCAGCGCCCTCGCGCAAAAAATCGTCTTCTGCGGCGAGCGAGGGCAAAACGAACTCGACCAAGGAACAGGCCCAGACGTCGAATAACGTCTACATGTCCCAAGCCATGGGTGCGATGACGTTTCGCATCGTCTTTCCCAATCATGACTGCTGCGAGTATATCCGCAATGATCTCGAAAAGTGCTTTGGAGGATTCTCGCTCCAGGCGATTTGCGGTACGCCCGATGGCACGTTCGACTCACCCGATGATGTCCTGAAGAACATGGTAGGTCACGGGATCCCCGATGATGCAACCGATATCGAATGGGGCTATAACTCCGTGCGCTATCGCGTGGCGCATTCCGTGCCCAATGCCGTCGTTCTCGAGTCATTAGCCCAACATTACAACATTCCGCTGTACGTCGAGTATTTCGATGAACTTCAGAGCGCGACCGGTGCCGTAATTACGATTCCCGGCATAGCGAACCCGACCGCATTCGTCCCCGAAACACTCGGCTGCAAAGAACAGATGTACTTTGACCGCGGCAGCGATAACGAAGGCTACGTCGCACTTCGGTGCGGCTACTGCCAGGCAGTCTCCGATGATGACAAAACGCGCATTTCTTTTGTCGACGATCCATCGCAGCCAGTCATGGCAGAAATGGCAGAGGAAGCGTCGGCAGGAGTCTACTTTAGGCTGCTTAAGAAATTCGATCTTGCGCAAGTTCTCCCCGCTGGATATCAGAAACCCGCCTCGCGTCCCGCCGCAAGCTCCAAAAAGAGTACCTCGACCTCCTCGGCAGAAAAATCGAAAATCAGCCTGTGGATGAACCCCATTGCAGAGAAGCATGTCTGGAATTCCCTCGATGCCTACGGTCAAAAGCAGGGCAAGCAGAATGACATGAACATGTTCTTTTTAGAGCCGCTCTATCGCGGCGGCGACCAGATCCGCGACCCATTTGGATTTGCCACAGGCCGCAAACCCATGCCGGCTTATGCAAGCCACCAGGCGCACCGCAAAGTTATCGACTCCGCCCTTACTACCGACATAGAAGTCGGCGCGCTTGTCGCGGGGCTTCTCGGCCAAGACCTGTTGACATCCGAAGAACTCAACGCGCTGCACCGCGACATCGAGCTCAAGTCCCAAGGCATAAGCGCCATAGCCACCGGAAGAGGCGCCGCGCTCGAAAGCCGCTGCGACTCGGTTTGCTACCTTATTGCAAAGCTCCGGAGCCATGACGGCGACGATAGCCATCGCTTTATGATGTGGATGGCGGACACCGACCAAGCCGTACGTGTAAAGTTCTACGGCGAGGCGCCGGCAATCGGCGCGCCCTTTACGTGCCGCTTTAGCGTAGTGGAAAATGACGTCATTACGTACTGGATGCCCGTCGAGGGCGAGAAGGGCTTCTCTCGCTATAAGCAGATTCCCGAGGGAGGACGCATCGACGTCTCCGCGGCAAAGAGCGACTCTGCCGCTATGAGCGCCCTGCGCAAGGCCAACGCGATGTTCCTTAAGACGTGCGGACTCAAGCAGACCGCGCCGTCCAAGACGTGCATGACCCCAGAACAGTCGCAACGATTTAGCGAACTACGAGAAAAACTGGGTCGTAAAACGGGTTATGCCCTTACGGTGCTCTTCTCGCGCTGCGTACTCTGCAGCGCCGAAGCCGACCGATTCCTCGAGCTCATGGAGCACGCCGCTGCCGCGCACGATCGCGGAGAGGTGATCGACGTCGACGATACCGAGGTCGTAGAGCACAAGGCCGTTTACATGGTTGGCCGGATCTCTACCGAGGATGGTACTTGTCAGCTCTACAACCCCAACACCATCGACTTTGAGGACTTTAGGTTCCAGCCCAACCTGCTCGAAGACTTCCATACCGACCTGCCCCGTGTCGGCAGCTTTATCAACATTGCAACGAGCGTCGTTGAGTCGGACGTCATCGCCGCCTGGGCGGGCTACAACCCGGGCAACGCCCAGCGCTCGGCGCGCTACTAGAGAGCGATTGGCACGGCCAATCCATGTATCTGTTGCGCGGCGTCGGCCCTGGACGTCGAACCGCGCCGTCCACGATGTTGCGCAACAGAATACAGCGCAGGCGGCCTAGTATGCGAAGTAACAGACGCGTGCAGGGCAGACTCATCGAATCTGGCCTTCGCGCGCAATACGAATCATCGTAGGGAGCACACCATGGCGCGTGACACATCAAACGATCCGGTTGTTAACTTGCCGCTCGATTACAAGTTCGACGGCAACGGCAACATCATCCAAAAGGTCTTTTTTGGCGTAAATGCGGTATTCTGCCCCGTCTGGTACTGGTGGTACTTCAAAAGCAATCGTGATCCCAACTTTTGGCTCGGTGACAGCGACATGGACGGCTATGATCCCGAGGAATGCGCTACCGAGTTCCAGCACCGCATGGATAACTTCACGCCCGAGGAGAGCTGCAACCTCTTTGAAGTCGCAAAGTATTGCGACCGCATGACGGGTGTTACCGTCTTTGACGTCGTAAACGGGCGAAATGTAAACGAGCGACACCTGGATGACTACTACACCGGCTACGACCTTGGCATCGAAGATGATGACGAGGAAGAAGACGACACAGACATTGAGATGGAGTTTGACGGGCGACCTGTTAGCCCCCAGCCGATGCGCGTATGCGACGAGGGCCCCTGTCAGTTTATGCTGCCGCCCGTTTTAAACTGCGGAACGGACGACGGTTCTGGCTACGAGGTCGAGATTCCCCTGCGCGCCAAAACGACCAAGAGCGGTACTCCGCAGGAGCGACTATCGTTCTATATCCCCGCCGACCTCGCCGTACAGTGGTTCCGCGAGGTCACGGGCGAGCCGCAGGCCGACTACCAGCTGTTCCAAACCGTTTGGATGGATCGGGCCAATCGGCTTGAGAACCCGCACTTTGTCGACCACCTGTTTTCCTATGCGTTTTGGCAGGAGCGATTGCTGCGCATCCTGCACTGCACGTACAAGCGGGGCAAGGTACAGAGTGTGCGCATCGTTGCCGATTACGAAGGCGACGCCGCCGAGTTTATTGGTAAATACTATCCGGAGGCCGAGGTCATCGGTCGTCAGGGCAACGAGAACGCCTTTGAAACGGGAGCCGCCTATCTGGTGGACCTCGCGCTGGACTACAAATACAAGGGCGACAAGCTTGTCGAGAAAAAGACGTTCTCGGTCCTTGGCAGCTTTGGACGCGAATGGTATCGACTCTTTAGCGGCAATCCCAACGCCACCATTGATGATTTCTATGCATGGTGCGAGCAAACCGACACCTACGAGCCCCTACGTCAGGCAGCCGAAACCGCCGGCGCAATCATTCAGTACACCACCTACGGACTAAAGGACGGCAAGCTCACCAGCAAACGCACCGAAGATCTCCAAGGCCGTACCAACGTCGAGATTAACGAGGCGGCCGAGCTGAGGGATCGCATGTTCACGTAGGCGGCAACAGGCCCATTTCACGTTATCCGTTCATCTCTATACTCACAGGAGGTACCTACTTTGATTTCTCCAATCTGTTGGTTCGCGGCATTCCTCGTCGCCCTCGTTGCGCTCTGCTATTCCATACACTTGGAACGGCACAACTATCAGCACAAACTCTTTGGCTTCGAGATCAACTCCAACCGTCGCATCGTCGCCTTTGAAATTCTTGCTCTTGGCGCTTTTTGCCTATTCGCCCCCGTTACCTGGGCGCAGTGCTTTTCCTCGGATCTTGGCGAGGGCTGGGAGCCGGGAGCCTTCAACTTTATTAGCTGGGTCATCACCAACTTCTTTGCCGTGGGATGGACAACGACCATCCAGACCGGCCTCACCGATGTGACGTCAACCGTCTATAGCGCTATTCCCCTTGGCGGCAGCATTGCCGGCCAAGTATTCAACCTGCTCTATTCGCTGCTCACACTTGCATACATCATCGCCCTTCCCGTTGAAATTGGCCTGTTTGCCTTCAACGCTGTTGCCACGCGTCTCTCGGGCAGCGTTATCAAGCGTCATCTCAAGTATGCCGACCATGCAATTGTCTTTGAAAGCGTCGACGCCAACACCGAGTTGCTCGCGCGTGACATCGTTAACAACATCAAGGACGGAACGCTCAATAACGCGAATGGCAACGGCGACATCGCTCTCATCTTTTGTCTAGGCAGCGACGAGGACAGCGAACGTCAGCGCGTACTGCGCAATCTGTGCCAGGGCTATGTGCGCTATGTGTTCACCGACTCCGAAGCAGCCGATGTGCTCACAACGATTACATCGCTGCGCGATGCAGTTAAGCATCTGCTCACAGTTGACGTCGTCGCAACGAGCGAAGAAACCGAACACAATGTCAGCGCAACGATCGACATGCTCGAAGCGACGCACAAGGATCCTCAGACCGGCCACGCGCCCAAGATTACGCTCCATTGCACCCACAAGAACCCCGATGATGCCCAAATCTTCGATGCCATCAAAGCCGACAAAGAGCCGACCTGTCTTCACTTGCTCTCACGCGTTCAAGACGAAATATACGATGTACTTGAAGAAGCTCCGCTTTACAGCGTGCTCGAGCCCATCGATATCTCCGTCAACCCAAATCCCAAGCCTCAGAATCTCACCGTTCTCGTTTTCGGCGCAGGCGATTTCGGCATGCAGGCAACACGCACTTCCTTCTGGATGGGCCGTATGCCGGGCGTTCGTCTGAACATTGTTGTTGTCGACCCCAACGCCCGAACGATACTAGAACGCGAAGCAGCCCGCTACCCCGAGATGTTTGGCGAAAGCTGCAACGGCATGTCGACAATTCGCTTTGTAGAAGCTGAGGCGCCCTCGGTTACAACCGATCGCCTAATTGCAGGCGGCACCGTCACTACGCTGCACTACGACGCTCAAAACAAGTGCGTATCGTCCAAGGCCGACAGCGCGCTAATTCCCGATGACGCTCGTCTTTACGCTTTCGTAACCATGGGAGATTGTGGACAGAACCTCTCCTATTCGCTCATGCTCCAACGTCAGATCTTCAATCGCTTTATCGACCAGGGCTCACCGGACTACACCAAACAGCAACCCGTCATCTGTCCCCATATCGAGAGCGAAGAAATCCTAGGCGCCCTTAAAAGCCTCGATAAGACTCAGACGACTGGCAAAGACGCCGCCAAAATCATGCATCCGTTTGGTGCCCGCAAGGCGTTCTACACCTACAGCAACATCATCAATGACGAGCGCGAGCGCCTGGCCGTGCAGCTCAATGCGGCATACGACCTTTGCTTTAATGGCTCTATTGAGAATGATTTTGACGCAACACTCGCCGTTGAGAAGGCAGTTAATAGTTACAACGGCAAAGAATCCAACAAGAGCAGCAGCCGAGCTTCGGTAGCACATATCCCCTACCGCTTCTGGGCGCTTGGCTTTAGCGACGCCGACGTGGAGCAGGGATCCTTCGAGCATGCTTGGAGGGAGAAGCTGCGGGGCAAGGTCAAGCCGGCTTCGAATAACGACAACATTGCCAATGCGATATTAAGCTCCGTCGTTCCCGACGCAGCTACCAAAACCGAGTTCGATGCCAGCGAGCAGAAGAACCGCGAGGAATTCGCCCTTATCTGTCGTTTAGGTGACATGGAGCACGATCGTTGGCTTGCCTATTGCCAGGCAACGGGTATGACCGAACTGGGACACGGCACCGTCGAACAGGAACGCGAGCAGCGTATGCGTGCAGCGGCCGTCGATGCGTTCCTGAGCGGCAAGCCCAACAAGAGTGGGGCCGAAGGCGTTCGCAAGTCCGACATCCTCATGCGTCACGCCTACATGACACCCGACAACGACGTACTCGGCGCCCGCGGATTCTTGCTAGGCAAAGACGTCTACGCCTACGACCGAATCATCGTCGCCCTCTCAGCCCGCATCGCCAAGGGAAATGTTGTCAAGCCCAAGAAGGACATGGATAAATAACGATTTCAATCGAGAGGATTGCAACATGGGAAAGCCATCCGCCGCAAATTTAAAGCAAGATAGCGAGGGCCACACCCTTCTGCGGATATTCGTAAGCTACCGACGTGCGGACAACACATTCAACCACATGCTCGATATCGTTGACAGAACCCTAGATATGCTCAACACAAGCAAAAATATGCTTGCTTTGACCGACTATCGAATTGACAAGTTCACCGATATCGTCTCCATCGATTACGGGCAGCGCTGGGAACAGAAGATGAATGAAGCTCTCGAAGGCTCGGACATCCTGCTTGCTTTCATAACGCCTGGCTATATCGAAAGCAAGAACTGCTGTCACGAATACAATCATTTCCTTGAAAACGCTGAAGGAGAAAATGATGAAAAAACTGACAAGGACGATAGGCCTCGCCGGTGCATTCCCGTTTTTTGGGCAAGCCAAGATAAAATTGAAGCGAATCTAAAAAAGAAATATGGTGAAAGCCCCGACGGAGAACCCACTGCAAAAGAAAAATCCAGTCAAACTAGCTCGGACAGCCATGACGACAAAAACGATCATGACGAGTCACTCGCTAAAGAACAGACCCGAGGAATCCGCGATAAGGAAAGCGGCGACAAAAGCGTCTCCGATAATCCCTCAAAAGATAAGAACTCAGCAAAAAACGCCCATAGCACTTGGGAGGCAATCAAAGAGCTCAATGGCCTGGAGGCGGTCCTCCCTAAGTTCATTGAGCTTCTTAAGGACGATGCGCAGGGGTCTGATTACGATTTCGTGAAAGACTGTATCGTTCGCTGGCTTGCTAACAAGATTTTCATCGTTGCAGATTCAATCATTAAGAGCAAACAAATGGTTGAGGAAGAGGATTCTACGATTGCGGAAGCGAAGACGGTCAAGACATTAGACGACGAGCTTGCCGCCGCACTTTCCGGCCATGTGTTTCATCTCTCGACAAAGAACTCCGAAGGGACCGCTCATGTGTCCGATGGCGTTTTTATCGTCGAAAAAGGCACGAAGATTGCCAGGGATCTTACGGTAAGCTGCCCGGTCTCCGTCATCAAGCAACGCAACGCGCATGCAGACCTCATAGAGGATTACGTGCTCACCGATGACATTGCGTTTTCGAGTCCCTCGGCGGCAGCGGGATTCGTAGCAGGCCGAAGCTCCAACGGTAAAACTATGTGGACGACCGATGAAAATAAAACCATCAACGATCTTGAGGAGGAATACAGGAAGGGAAAACAGTCGTAAGAGGAAAATGGGCTGGAAAGAAAACCATCCAGTAATTAACGAACAAAAAGAAGCGGGGCTCGGAAATAACCGAGCCCCGCTTCTTTTTGTTCGTTTATGGCCTTGCAGCAAAAGTTACTCTGCCGCTTCAAGAGACCCTACCGCTCCTCTAGCGTCCAGCCCTTCTGGGTGCAAAGGTCACGCAGGGTAGCCACCAGGTCCGCGTTGGTGTTGCTGTCGACCACGATCTTGTCGATGTGATCAGCGGCAATGTTGAGCTTGGGGAACGAGTGGCTGCAACCCGACAGGTTGAGCTCGCCGACGTTGCAGGTAATCTCGAGTGCGCCAAGAATGTCATCATTCGAAAGATCAATCTTCTCGACGTCACCCTGAAGACCTTGGTCAACGGTAAAGAACATTAGGTTCTTAAGACCCGAGGCGTTGATGGAACTGACAGCACCCTTAAGGCCCTCGATCTTAAAGGAATTAAGCTTGGGACAGACGCTCAGGTCGAGGTCCTGGGTCGTCATGTCGCCAAACTTGAGCACCTCGAGTGCCTCGAGCTCGCTAAAGTCCGCACTCTTGGCGCTTAGGGTATTGATGCCGAGCGTATCGAGCTTGTCCAGCTTGCTAATGGGCGTGAAGTCCGTCACCTCGTCACTCACAACCAGCTCCGTGATGCGCTGGGTCTCCTTGGCGGTCAGCTGGCCATCGTCATCGTTATCGTAGTCGGCAAGCAGCCCGTGCAGGGTATCATCCGTGATCGCATCAACATCGACGAGACCTTTTTCTTTCTTGGTCTCGGAGCCAGAGGCGTCAGTTGAGCTCGGCTCTTTAGAGACGCTCGACGAGGCTTCCCCGCCGCCTTGCACGTCACCGACGCCACCAATCACGGAGAAAACGGCAACCGCGCCTATGACCACAACCGCCGCAAGCACCACCAGGGCGCGAACGCCGCCCAAACGAGAGACGGCCTCATTTGCACGTTCAGCTGCCTGTCCATTCGGCTGGCCGGCAGGGCGAGGGATCCGACTTGTCGAACGCCCCGGCATCTGCTGCACCTGCCCAGCAGACTTTTCGGTTGCCTGCCCGTTCGGACGCATATTCACCCGCACATCCGGCGTCTCGGCAGCCTGCTCATGAGCCCCGCCCGAAGGCTGCTCGGTCACACGCTGAACCCGTTCGTCATCCCGCCAAGACATGTCGGGCTTAAAATTCGCCATATCGCATCTCCTCACTTGAGCGCATCACTACTGCTGCTCCATGGTGTAACCGTAGTCACTGCTCATTTTTTGCAAATACTCGACCAGGCTGCTGCTCGTGTCGCTGTCGTACAAGATCTTGCCAACACAATTGGGTGTGAAAGTGAAATGGAAGGCATCTTCCCTGCCTGCCCCGCACAGATTGAGCGTTTCGACTCTGCTACTGATCTTCAGAACCTCGAGGTTCACATCACCCGACAGGTCAAGTGTCCCGATACTGCCGTCAAGGCCTTCGATCTGGACGTTCGTCAACGAGGACATGTTTTTGGCATTCAAAGTATCGACGGGGCTCTCGAGTCTGTTTATGGTAACGCGCTGTAGCTGAGGAAAACGTGTGAGATCAACCTGAGGCACCGAGCAGTCGCCAATGGACAGATGAGTGATATTGCTAATGGAGCTTATGTCGTAGCTTTCACTGTCGTAGTCGCCGATGCCAAACGTCGTGATGTTGTGGAAGTTGGCCAACAGCGGAAGCGAATCAAACGACTCGACGTCGATTGATCTAGCTTCATCCGCAGTCTCTTGCGAAATATTGCCGTCCTCATCTGCATCGAGCGCCAAGTCCGAGCGCAGCGCCTCGTCCGTAATTTCATCGAGCGTGAGCACTGTGGCCTTTTTCGCTTCTTCCTGGTGGCGCTCTTCTTTTTCCTTTTTACGCTGAGCGCGCGCCGCCTCGTCTTCTTGCTGCTGTTTGGCCTCGGCACGCTGCTCGGTCTGCCGATTGGTGTCGGAGATGCCGCTTGTGATGGACGTGACCGCCACAATCGCGATGACTACCACCACGGCAAGAACGATCACCACGCGCGGACCGCCCAAGCGGTTCACGATATCGTTGATATCCGATCCGTTGGACCCGGCGCCCCCGCGGCCAGACCCGTTCTGATTAATTGCCATCCGTATTTCCCTTTCCGCCGCCTACAGGCGGTCCTTGTCGAAGTAGTCCGCGTCGCGCCAGTCGCCGCGCCAGCGGTAGGCGTGGGCGTTCTCGCGCGACCAGTCGCTCAGGTGGCGCAGGATGAAGCGGCTCATGTCGTCCGCGAGCGGCTCGATCGGCCCCACGCGCCGCGCCTCGGCCGCCCGCTCCCAGAACGAGTACGCCATGAGGTAGAACGTGCCGGCATCGACGTAGTCGCCCGGGTAGGCGGGGTCGTCGAACCAGCCGTGCGTGTCGGGCGTGCCGTTTTGCTCGCACCACTCCGCCACGTTGAGGGCGAGGCTCATCAGGGTCGCGTAGTCTTGCGGGTCGCCCGAGGCGAGCGCCTCGTGCAGGTTAGACATGGGGCCCTCGGCGCCGTAGGCCGGGTAGTACAGGTCCCAGATCCTCGACGCCGCGTCGTCAGTAAGCTCCATCTGCGAGGGGCGGTCGCCCAGGCCGTCATCGTAGACGGGCGCGTTGGGATCCTCCCCCGTGAAGGCCCCGACGCCGTAATCGAGCGTGGAGGCGCTGTTGCGGGCGCCGCGGGCGGCGCGGGCCATGGAGCCGAAGACCGAGTAGCCGCTGTGGTAGCCGCGGACCGTCTCGGTGACGAGCCGGCGCAGGCTGAAGTTCGCATGCGCACGGTCGCGGGCCTCGCGGGTGGCGGCGGAACCGCGGAAGAAATACGTGGCGCCGATGATTAACTGCTTAATGATCAAGCTCAACGGGCCGGCAATGATTTCCGTCACAACTACGAGAAGACCGATGAATACAACGGCGGCCAAAGCGAATGGATTGAATGCGCTATACCCCGGCGCCGGAAGCCCCGTATGCAACACATCGTCTCCGCCAACGTTCAAGTACATGCGGTACCAAACCGAGCAGAGCCCCCAAACCGTAAAAATACGCAGTGGGAAAAACCGAACAATGGTGGGAATCGTGTCCACGATGCGCGAAAGATTGATGTTAAAGCGAGGGCGATTCGCGCCCTCGTTGTTTACCGGAGTAGCTGCCTCCGGATCGCCCGGAAGAGGCACGCCAGCGCGTCGCGCACGCAAACGATCGAGCCGCTCCTGGGCGGAAGAGGCTTGTGCCTGCGATGCACCTGCCGAAACACGTGTTCCCGCCACCTGTCCCGCAGCCGGCGTCGCATCCCCCTGCTGGTCATCAACGCGAGAGTTATAGAGGCGCGCAAGTCTCTCCTGCGCCGACATGCCCCCTTGCTGGTTATCGTCTGCCATGTGTTCTGCCTTTACCTAATTAATAATGGAAGTGTGTCTGGGCATAGCGGTTAAGTGCATACCCAAACTCCCTGGTCATCGTCTTGATGGTGTGCGTCTCCATCTTTCTGGTCTGAGGATTACGCCGATTGAAGACAAACGTGGGCATAAACCCGCTCACTTCCTGGAAACCGCTCAGCGAATTAAAGGGAATGATGATCGGCGGATTGGAATTACCCGGAGCGAAAAGTCTACCCGCCACCGCCTTGCTGTTGCCTATGCCGGGGACGAGCATCTTGAGCGCGGGGTGATTATCGAGCGTCGAGCCCTCACGCTTGGCGACAATCTCGAGGTGGTTTTCGAAAATCCTGATGGAGCACGGGCGTCCGTCATACGAGCCCAAGCCCTCATTGATTACCACGTCATTCCGGATTTCGCGTTGCGCCATGTTCGAACGAGAACGTGCATTCGTCTGAGAGCCGCGCTGGGACGCCACGTTCTCAATACCCAACATGTCGTCAAAAGCGCCCATGGCACGTCGCTCGGTGCCATGAAGGCCATCGTTTCTCCGCGGCGCAGCCGAATTGCCGGCATTCGGGCCGGCCCCCGAATAGCCTCCCGGAATCAGCTTACGAAAATTTAAAGTTGGCATGGTTGAATTTCCCTTTACTTAATAAAACATCCGATGAGAAATACTACGGCGATAATAGCGCCCACCATTCCGAACGCCTGAAGAACCGATACGACGCCCCAAAGCAAAAACGCGATGACCAGCGGGCCCAACCAGATCCAAGACCATGACAGTATTGACGCGGCGCTGCCAGGATGTTCGTCATCGCCCAGCACGTAAATGCAGATGAGTGCATCAACGGCGATAGCGGAGACTACCTCGATTTTGGCTATCACATCACCGTCAATGAACACAGTGCCCATAAACCCAGACGCACTAATCACGGCCGACGTGATAAGCAAAAGGCGAATTGCCAATCTGCCAAGCCTATCCATAACTTCAGGATCGGCGTAGAAGGCCTTGCCTTCAGAACCAAACGAAAAATCGGTTCCCTGTGTCATCGGAAGATCTTCGTCAACGCCCACCATCAAGAGCTTTTCCACCGTTGCGCCCGTGCGGCCATCAAAATCGACGAGTTGAACCAGACGGCTTTCGAGAAGATCTGCGTTGGCCGCCAAATCGCTGTCGAGCGATTGAACGCGGTCAACCGCGGAAAAGGAACGGAGCAGGTTCAAGGCCAAGAAGCCGAAGATTCCAACAAACGCCGCGACCAAGAACAGTACTGCGAGCGGGGCGAGGGTGCCACACATAACGATGAACTGTCCAAAAGAGCCACGTGCGCATAGGATGGCAACGAAGTAGATTACTGCCACAACGCATGTCCAGCGCAGCACCCGGCTCTGCTCTTTCTTTACAGCTTCAATACGCGCGGCAGTATCAGCGATGCCTTCGGTCATGCTGTAGTCCTGAGTATCCCGTTGGATAGCACCTTCGAGCGCGCCATCTGCGTCGTTTCTCTCGTCCTCGAGAAATTGAGAATAACTGGCGGAAGGCGTCAGGTTCGCATGAGCCAAAAGCCTGATTCCGATGCCATCGAGCAGCTGTTCATCCGCACCGCCTGCAAGCAGTTCTGCCACATATCCGCGTGGCACTGTCTCTCCTCGCGCCTCGGCACAGAAAAGAGCATTCAACGTAAGCGGTCGAGTAAGAAGAACGTCCCTCGTCTGCCAGCCATTCACATAGGGAACAGGTGTCACCTCCATGTCGGCACGAAGCTTGCTGCCTTCGATTCGGATATTGGACCCCGCTTGCATGAGCGAAGCAACCGATGCTTGCGCCGAAGGAGATAGGCCGCGAAGATTGACGATTGCGGATTCTCCGGCAGAGCCCGGAAGTGCCTCGTAAAGGGCGGTGTGCTCGGAAAGCCAAATCCAGCCTGCCATATTGCCGTATTTACGGTAGAACGCTCGCACGGGAGCCTTGTTGTCGGCGACACGGTCCATGAAATCGAGTACGACATCAACGTCAATTGACCCTCTGCTCTGAGCGTCACCACGTGCCTTAATAATAGCGTCCATGGAAACATCTCCTGCAAAGAGCAGGAAGAACTCATCGACAGCACGAGACGTTGAGCAAGTGGCAAAAAATGCCCGGGGGTTCCCGATGAGCCTCCTGATCTCTTGCTGGGCCGCAGCATGAGTTTCCAACTCGTCGAACGTAAGGAAGCCCTTCAATAGGCAGGCAGCAAAATGCGGGCCGTCGGAAGCAACGGCAAGATCCTCAATTGCCTTGATATTCTCGGCAATAGTTGCAACCGAATCGTCGTGCTCGCCTTGGCGGGAAAGAACGTAGGAAAGAAAGCCCGAGGGGAGCACACCCATAGACTCGGTGCCGTCAAGCCCCGACTTCACCGCATAGCGATCTATTTCTGCATTTGCCATGTTGGCAATGCGCGCCGGAAGATCGTTTTTGCCAGCGCCCAGCGAAACATCTTCGCCGCGCCACGAAATGATCTTGCCGCCCGACATTTCGTAAATCACACATGCGAGGTTGAAATCGTAATTCGGTTTTTCCCCGCCCTTCGCTTTTGCCTCGGTAATCTGATGAATCTTGGTCTCAAGGTCATTTTCGTTCCATTTACGCATCTGACGCTCGAGCTGCCACTGCTGCATGCGCTGTTTTGCCTCGTCCCAATGAGACGCGAGTCCGCGAGCGAGCGACACAGGATCGGTATAAAGCCTGCCAACAAATTCATACGGCGCATGGTCACTCTTGAAATCGAAGATGGGCAGCTGACGATAGAAGTGGTCGGGGTCAGCGATCCAGTCTTTAATTTCTTCGTATCCGAAGCGCTTGTTTGCAAGCTCAAACGTAAGGCCTTGCAGTAGATTGCCCAAGGTAGCGTCATCAGGGTGAGTGAACTCAGCAGGTTGACCCGCGTCCTGAAACTCGAAAAACGTGTCGTCCTTCAAACGCTCATAGAGCGGGTGGACATTGCCCTCATAAAGAGTCCAAATGGTATAGCCAAACGAATACCAATCGTTGCGAGGGTCGACCATTCTGCCGTGACCAGGCGTATACCCGTTTGATCGCGTTTCGGTTTTAGTCGTACGATTATCAATTCCGGAAAGAGAACGAGCGGACCCATAGTCGCCAAGTGCGATTTGCTTATCGTACAGGTAGACATTCGACGGTTTCACATCACGATGAACGATGCCAAACTCGGTGTGTAGTAGGTTAATCGCTTGGCTCAGCTCCGGAATCACGCGACTTTTAACCATATGCTTGCTGCGGGGTCGATCACTGAGGCAGGTAGCCTTAGGAGTGATGGCAATATCCCAAAGCTGAGGAGCTATGGCCCCTACTTCAGTCGCGCTCAAGCCCTGGTGCAAATAGGCAAAAATAGGCAGCAAATGCGTTTCTGACACGGGACGACCATTGAGGCTCATGACGGCACGCACAGTCTTCTCGTATTCCGTGCGGTCTTTTTCAATAAGAGGCCGAAACACCTTGGCAACACATGCTAGGCCGTCATCCACCCGCTCGGCAGCAAAGACCGTGGACTGACCACCATGACCGACAACTTGGCCCAGGTGAACAATAAACTGCTGGCCATCATGCGAGGTAATCGTCACATCTTCTGGGACGAAGGGAGATGCGGGCACGGAGGAAGCGGCGCGAACGTCCCCACGAGAAACAGTCACCGTTTCGCCATCGGGATTTGCCACCGCACCGCGTGGGACCGTTATCGTTTGACCGCCAGAAGCGGCAGATCGCGGCACCGTTACGGTCTCGCCCGCCACGGACGTCACCGGCCGGGAAACCGTGACCGTCTCGCCGACAGCGGGAGCAGCCATCGGCCTTGCAACCGTAACGGTCTCGCCACCAGTCGCAGAAACCGGATGACTTACCGTCACCGTCTCGCCGTTTGCTCTAGGAACCGAGCGACCCACCGTTACCGTCTCGCCTGCCGACGGGGCGTCGCCGCGGCGAATGGTCACCGTTTCGCCGGACACCGGAGCAGCGCCTCGGCGCACCGTCACGGTCTCACCCGGTACAGAAGCCTGATTGCCGTGATACACGGTGACCGTTTCACCGTTTACGGGTAGGTCCCCACGGCGGACCGTCACGGTTTCATCGTTGCCGGTGCCACCATCTCGGTGTACCGTTATCGTCTCATCAGACATCTTTATTCCCCTATCTCAATCACGATCAGCGTCGCGTCATCCGTCGAACCGTTCATTCGGGCCTCGGCATACAGCTCCTCGCACAGCTGCGCACAGGTCGAATCGCTCGCAAGCATCTGCTGCAGGCGCGCAAGGTCAATCTCCCCATCTATGCCATCAGAGCAGATTAAATAGCGATCGCCCGGAAACAACGTGGTCGTATTGATCTCTAAGTTTCGTCCGCCTTGATTAAGACCGACCGCCAGCTCAATGCAATGCGAGACCGACTCATCGCTGTACTCAAAACCAACGCCACCCAGGCGGGATTCGGGCGTATGGTCGTAGCTCAATACCGCAAGTACGCCATCGCGCAAGCGATACACACGCGAATCGCCAGCATTAAAGATTGCGGCAGACCCATCATGTGCCACCATAAGCCCGGCAACCGTGGATGCGGCAACGGGCAGGCCATAACGGGCCGCATAGGACTCGACATCATTCTCAGCGCGCTCGCCCGCCATACGCAAACGATCCTGCAGGACATCAATCGAATCGGCTTCAAAAACCTGAGTCGCCTGTGCAAACGCCTGAGCAGCGAGCGTCGAGGCGGCCGCTCCGTGCCCGCCTTCGCTCACGCCGTCAAAGACTGCCATGCAGCCCATCTCGCGCTCGCAATCGCCTACCAGGCCATAGCAAAGGACATTACCGTCAAGAAGCAAACGGTCCTCGTTGACGGGGTGATTGGTTCCCGCTTGAGTTTTTGCTGCAGCGATAAACTTCGTCATCGCCAATCGCCTCCCATCGATCCGGGCACGAGCTCAAATGCGATATGCGCATCGTCGCCCTCGCCCTGCGGCACGGCGCGTGCCACCATGCCGGGACGACCGCGCCACTCGGCGCGGTGTTCAAACAGAAAATCGGAAAGCCCGTTAAGGTAGCCGCTCTCCACCAAGTTGCCAATGCCGCGGCCGCCCTTAGCCTTGACAGCATCCGTCATGGCAATGGAGTGCAGCAGCTCGCGGGCAGCGTCGGTCGCCTCAACCGTAATATCGGGCTGCGCCTTATGCACGTTGCGGTTAACGGCATCGATCTTGGAATTAAGGATCTGAAGTGCCACGGCATCGTCGATAAAGTTAAAGATCACCACGTTGTCGCCGATACGGCCCAAGAACTCGGGCTTAAACTCGCGATCCATCTCGGTGCGCACGCGCTCGCAAATCTCGTCATAGGGCGTGTTGGGCGCGATGGTATTACGAACTTCGTTGCCCTGCGCATCGATCTCAATCTTGGAAAAGCCGATGTTGCTCGTAAAGAAGATGACCGTCTCAGAGAAGTACACGGTATTACCCTGGCCATCGGTCAGGCGGCCATCTTCGAGGATCTGCAAGAACTTGTCCATAATGCTGGGCGCGGCCTTCTCGATCTCGTCGAAAAGAACCACCGAGAACGGATTGGCCTTGACCGCATTGGTAAGCTGACCGCCCTCGGCATAGCCCACGTATCCCGGAGGAGCGCCAAAGAGCTTTTGATCGGAGTTCTCGGCACCGTACTCGGACATATCAAAACGCAGCATGCTGCGCTCGTCGCCAAAGAGAAGCTCCGTAATGGCCTTAACGATCTCGGTCTTACCGGTACCGGTGGGACCGCTCAAAAACAGGACGCCCTTGGGCTTAGAGCCAGATGAATGGGTGGCGCCCGAAAGGCCCATAACGGAGCGCTTGAGCACGGTGACGGCCTTCTCGACGGCCTCGTCCTGGCCCTTTACGCGGCGTTTGATCTTTTCCTCGGGATCCTCTTCGAGCTTCTCGAACATCTGCTGCCATTTGTTCTCGCGAAAGCCGTACTTGTAGACGTCGACGAGCTTGGGAAGGATGGCCTCGATGGAAGCCTCGGGGTTTTGCATGTCGCGCTGGTACATACGCTGCAGCCCCTCGAGCTCCTTAACGCTCATGCCGTCGGTGGTATCGATAAAGCGACGCACTGCACGGTCATCGGAATCGGACAGCGCCTCACCAAAGCCAAACTTGCTTTGGATGTAGGCCTCGCGCATGTCACGATCGGGATGCGGCAGCGTGATGGTGCGCAGGAAGGGATTCTCCTCGATAAACCACACAGGCAGGTTGCGCACGTTATCCGTTACCAGAATGAGCGTGTTAACGGCCGTACGGTTAATGAGGCGCGCCTTGCTGGCACCAAGGTACAGGTTAAGGAAGAACTGCGTCTCGTCGGGCATAAGACCGGTCGAGGAGGCAAGCAGACGCGATGCCATGTTGACGATCACGCAAAGCGGCTTGGCCTCGGTGCCGCCATCGGGGTTGTCGTTGTATTTAAGGCGCAACATTGAGCGGATAACCTCGCCGTATGATGGCAGGCTCGACTGCTCGGTGGCATATGCTTGGCGGCCATCGGCGATGCAGGCGTTCGCCTCCATCATGCGATCATCGCTCTTAGAAGCCTCGTCATGGGCCAGCGACACCAGGCGTTTGCAATCGACGTTGCCCATGCTGCTCGAGAACAGCTGGATGGGATCGAAATATGCCACGTTGTACTCAACTGAGCCATTGGCGTCTTCAAAAAGGCCGCGTACGACCTCGGCAAGCTCCGAGAACTGAAGGCTGCCGTCAACCACATCGGGATACTTGTCGTTGACGTTGCCCTCAAGAATAAAGAGGCTCTTCACCCCTTTAAAGTTGAGCATCTCGCGCTGCCAGGATTGGCGCTCGAAATCAGTTGCCATGTGTTATACCTCCTTGACAGGAAATTCGTGGTGGTAGCGGTTAGCAATGCCGACGGTGTTAACAGTGCCGTCCTGAACAAAGTTCTGAAGCTGACGAGGCTGCTGAAGATACTGGTCGTAGTCATCGTGCGGGCGGTCGCTCAGATAGATCACGCGCTGGTTAGTCGAGCCGCGCAGCGCACAATCGGGCACGTTGAGCTCGTCTACGTACGGACCGTCGATCAGCACATCGATGAGGGACTTAAGCGTCTCCCACGTATCCGCACCGATCACTTGCGGCAGCTCTTCAAACGTGAATCCGGTGTAAACGAGAATGTCGTCGTAGGCACAGCGGATCGTTGTCAGCAGCTTCACGAGCTCTGGTGCCTGCTCGAGCGGATCTCCACCCGAAACTGTCAGTCGATGCACGCCATGTTCGCGCGCCGTATCGAGCAACATCTGCGCAAGCTCATCAACGTCGACATCCTGCTCGGGCAGCTGCATCCTAAGTTCGGGCGAGATACATCCGGCGCAGTGCTTAGAACAGCCGCTAGTCCAGATTGCGATGCGCTCGCCTGGCCCCAGAGAAACGACAGGCGCAAGCATCTGGCTAACGAACATCCGAGTAATCCTCGCCGGGGTCGAGCGTACGATATACGGCAGACGTGCGCGCGAGCGAACAGCCACACTCTTCACAGCCATCCCCGACCTTTGCGCGCTCATCGGCAACAAGGTGTAGACGACCACACTCGGGACACTCGACAAACCAGCCCTCAACGCCGGCAGACGGGCTAGCGGCTGGCGTGGCGGGTGCCGCAGCGGGCGCGACGGCCGCAGGCCGCGGCGCAACCGCCGTCTGAGCCTGCGTGGGCTGCACCGCAGGAGGCTCCTCCACGGTGACCATCAAACGTAGCTGGGCAAACTCACCAGATGCCGCCGGGATCAGCAGCACGTCACCAGTATGGATCTGCTGGGACACGCCGGGGGCCAAATTAAGAATCTGGCCACCGCGCATAATGGCCGTTCCATTATTGGAACCCTCGTCGGCAACCAACCAGGTACCCTGTTCAAAGCGAACGCTGGCATGCTGGCGAGATATTGCAAAATTCGACGCCATACTGGGAAACGCGTTGCGCCCAAGCACGGTCATACCCGTAAGACGCAGCTGCTCACCCATAGCTGGATCGGCAAGCGTAAGCGCAGGAACCGCAGGAGTAGCTGCAGCATTCGCCATGGGCTGCGGCGCGGGCTGAGGCATTGGCGCGGGCGTCGGCTGTGGCGCGGCAACCGGAGCGGGTTGCGGAACGGGCATGGGGGTAGGCTGCGGTATCGACATAGCCGCGGGCTGCTGCGCGGGCGCAGGCATCGGTTGTGGGGTGGACATCGGTTGTGGCACGGGCGCCGGCTGAGGCATAGGCGCGGGTGCCGGCTGCGCCGCGGGCACGGGAACAGACTGATACACCTGCTGGGATGCAGACTGTTGAACCTGTGGTGTACCACCCATCGAAGAAGTCGCAGGATAGACGGCGGGCGCTGGACGTTCACCGCTTGGTGCAGCGAGATCTTGCACCGGAGCGGCAGGCGTCGACGGCGCAGGTGCTACGCCGGCGGGACGCGGAGCACCGCATTCCTCGCACATATCGCGCTCGTCATCATTATCAAAACCGCATTCTGGGCATTCCCATGTCATGATTTACCTCATCTCTCTTTGCTTGAGCTGGCTTGCTTGGCGACGGTTACGCAGGCGGCGCTCCGCATCTGCGGAAGGCACAGGCGGCACGTAATCGTGCGGATGAATCTCGACGGCGGCAGCGGGATTCGCGGCCTGCGTGGTCAATCCTGCACCCTCGGCCGGAACGGTTACGCCGTAGGCCTTAAGATCCTCTTCGAACTGTTTGTAGAAGTCGCAGAACTCAATCTGGTCCCTATAGACCTTCTCGACAGTCGCTTGATCCTGCGGCTTCATGTCCTTGATGATGGTCGGATTATCAGGATCCTCAGAAAACTCCTCAGGGTTGGCTGCGACAACGCGGATGATGAGTCGATCTCTTTTCGTGCTGCGCAAAAGGGCGATGGCCTTGTTCTGCTTGGTGTCAAACATCAATCGCCAGGGCTTTCCCGAACCCTCCATAACGGCATAGCGAGTAACGTTAATACCGCGAGCAGCCATGACCTCGTTGATAGAACGCTCGATATAGTCGTCTTTCATAGCATTGACAAGGGCAGCCTCCGCTTCATCGTTTGCAGCATAGACATCTTCGATCTCGTGCAATTGCTTAAGCGGCAGACTCTTTCCGTAACGGTTGTTGGCACGTTCGATGCGCGCACGATACTCTTCATAGACTCGGTGCCGTTCGCTCGATTCATACGTAGCGTTTTTTACTACGTATTCAAAATCATTCATCATCTTCATCGCCGCCAGGCGATCATCGACGCGCGAATCAGGCCCAAGTGCATCAAAAGCGGCGCGAACGCTCTCAAACTTTGCAGAGATACGGTTACGAAGGGAAATATCGAGCGCTTCGTCCTGCATAAGCGGCGTAACACGTCCCGCCCAAGTCTCAAACGCGCGAGCCGCTTCTTCGAGCGACCCTTCCTCTTGTTTAGTTGTTGATTCGGTAAGGTAACGGAGTGCCTTCTTCAGGTCCACTCCGCCGCCGGGACCAACAACATAATTCGTAATTTCCGCGACATGCTGAGCGCGAAGCCGCTCAGCAGTCTGGATAGCCTCAAGTTGAGCTTGCGACTGCTGAACGAACTGCTCTCTATGCGCTTCCGAAACCGTTGAGGGCAGTAGTGCGCTAATCTCCCCGAGCAGAGCCGGAATCTTAGCGCGAACCGTTTCGGCATAGCGCATGTTTACCGCTTGCATTCCACTGGGCATATTGCCCAATGCCTCTTGGGAAAAAGCCTCGATACGAGCATTGATCAACCGATCAAAATATGCCGAAACCGAACCATCGGTGTCTTCAATCTTAGAAAGTGCTTTGGCTTTTATCCCAGCTAGAGAGCTCTTATATGACTGAATGGCCGCCTCAACGCGCTCCCGCTCCGAGGCTATGGCCGTCTCAACGCGCTCCCGCTCCAAGGCCCTGGCCGCCTCAACGCGCTCCCGCTCCCGGTCTTCGCTCCGCTGCGCCCAAACAAACTCATCCTGCTCTCGCGTGGTCATCTTGTTCCACTGTTCCCGCGTGATTCCATATGATGCGCTGAATGAATAGCTCATATCGTTCCCCTGATTGCCGACTTTAATTGACCTATTTCTACCGCCGTCTTGCGCGATTCTGTTGCGCAACATTGGCGAGCGGCAGATTTGTCGATGTTGCGCAACAGAAGGCGGCGGCTAGCGCATATCCTGCTAATGGAAGAAAGGATGAAAGCGCGCCATGACCGGTTCCTACGAAGAAGTTCGACTCGTCAAGTTTCATACGCCAGCACTGCTCACCGAGCGCGAGCAGGCTGCGGCACGGCGTCGCTTCTGCACGCTTCTCGTTCCGCCGCAAAAGGGCGGCTTTGGCGGCAACGCCTATGTCCGCCGCGTCCAGAGCGGCGATCGCGCTTTTGAGCTCGCGCTTAAGATGCCGCGCCCCGATGCCCAACCCGAGCAAGAACAGCTCAACCGAGAAACTTTGGAAGAGGAGTACCGTACGCTCTCCGTCGTATCCAACCTAAGGGGTTTCCCCGATGTCTACGGTTTTGGCTACACGGCAGACGGAACCCCGGCGCTGCTCATGGAATGGGTTGACGGCGTCTCGCTTCTTGATGCACGGCCAGCTCTGAGCGATGGCGCTGAAACCTGCCCCGGCGATATCGTCGCCGCGCTGGGTCTGAGCGTACTCAAGATCATCTTGTCCACGCAATCGCTCGACACGCCCTTTGTTCACCGCGACCTCTCCATGCGCAACATCATGCTGCGTCACGATCGCATCCCGCTCGAGGAGCAGGTCTCGAGTGGCTATTTTGACATCTGCCTGATCGATATGGGCAGTGCCAAGCTCGTTAAGCCGGACTTTTCCTTTACCGTCGACGTCAACGCTTTTCGCGGTGCCACGCCGGCATACGCAGCACCCGAAATGCTGGAGCGGTTTAAGGCCGACCCCGGTGCGCGTGACAATCCCGCCGTCGACATCTATGCGCTGGGAAGCATCCTCTACGAGCTTTATTGCGGACACGCGCCCTTTGAGGCAGAGCTCAGGCGCTCTGGAGACCACGCGCGCCTCAAGCGCACCGTGCAACCGCAACCCCTTGCGCCCGCAACTCCCCGCGAACAGGGCTTGGTCAACGCGATTATGGCTTGTTTGGCAGTCTCGCAAGACGCACGCCCTTCGGCAAATGAACTCGCGGCGCGCCTTGAGCCTTTCGCCCGTACGGGTGCTCCGCGAAAGCGCCGGCCTGTGGCAGAACATGGCGGCGAAATCATTTCGGCGAACGCCACCGCCCCTGCAAGCGTGGCCGCGGCAACCCGTACGGCGGCGCAGGCACAGCCCGCGCCTCGACCGACGCCATCCATCGAGACGGTCCGCAGCGCCGAGTCCATGCGTCGCGCGCGCCTTGCCGTCAAACGTCAACGCTCGATGGCGCTCACGATGGTGATCGTCGCCCTTGTGGCGATAGTGGTTATACTCGCTCTCGCATCCGCCGGCATGCTTTAGCCGGCGCCAATACCAAGGTCAGTTCATAGACCCCTATGCAAAATACGGTGGCGGGCGCAACTCCCAATAAAGCCGCGCCCGCCACCGCCCCCCATGCATCGCACGCTGACAATACGAGGTACTAGGAAATCATAAGCTCAAAGGAATCCGTAATGCGCGTTCCCATGTTAACGGCGCCGTCTCCCGATTCGACTGTGGTATTCAGGTAGTACTTGCCGTTCTTCTTTTTGGGCACACCCGCCACCTTCAGGTCGCAGTCCTCCTCCTCGACGGGAAGCGAGAACTCAAAGCCCTTGTTTCTAACAAACGTACCGGTGACGTCCGTGTAGGTGCGATAGTCGTCACCATCGGATTGGGCGACGGTTTTTTCGGCGTTGTAGGTATCGTGGGCATGCAGCGTGGCGGAAATATCCGCGACCGCTTCGCCAGAATCGCTGATGCTCTTAAAAACGATCACAAGGTCGTTTTTGCTCGCACCGTAGCAAGTATGGCCCCAAGAGTTGCCCGTCTCCTTAAGTGCCCCGCGCCACGTGGTGTTGGCGAAGCTCGTGGGCTTATCGATGTTGAGCTTCGCTGTGCTACCAGAGGTCGTAGTGGTCGACGAGGTCGCATTGCCCGTCGTGGAAGAGCCCTCGGCATCGGAGCTGGCGTCCTCGCCGTTCTTGCTTGCGGTCTTGAGCTCCGCCTTAGCATCCTTAAGGTCGGACTTTGTCTGACTGAGTTCGTCTTGCGTTTTTGTGAGTTCGTCCTTGGAAGATTCAAGCTGCTTCTTGAGCTTTTGAATCTGCTCCGTATTTTGCGGATGAGCCAAACCATATGAGTAGCCCGCCCAGCCGGTTCCCGCGCACAAGGCGGCGACGACAATAACGCCGGCGGCGATGGCGGGCGCATACGACTTACCCAGGCGCTTGCGTGCTAGCTTGTACTCGGCCTTGGCCGTCTTGAGGCTCTCGCGATCCTGCTCGAGCTGCTCTTCCTCACTGAGCGGCGTAGGACCAAAATCGGCATGGTAGCCAGGCTCAGTTTCCGCGTCCTCGATCGTAGTGCCAAAGTCTGACAAGGGATCGACTACACGCGTGGCGTCCGAATCGGATTCGGGCACAGCGGGCTCAGACGCGCCGGGTGCCGTCACCGGCTGCTCGTCTGCTTTCGAGGCAGCATCCGCCTTAGGCAACTCCACCGTTGCCACCGTAGCGGCCTCGCCGTCGCGCCAAGAAAAGGCAGGGCTCTGTGACACGGTCTGGGGCGTAGTATAGGGATCTTCGGGAACGGACGTAGTCGGCGAGGATGCGGCAAGAGGCGATCCACACTCAGGGCAAAAACTAGCGTCATCGGGCAATAATGCACCGCAATAAGGGCATTCCATAGGGCATAACCTCTCAAAATGTGTCGTTTGCAGCCATCCTGTAACTTGGCGTATATGCCCTATAATGTCTCAACAGTTATGCAAAGCGTTGCGCAACATTTTTCGAGACGGTACGCTTTGAACGTAGCCATTTCCTATCATGTTTGCAGTACGTCATTAAAGTTATCTGGGGAGGCAGCCATGGCGGCGGAAACACCGTGCTCGGTCCTCTACAACGACATCCGATCGTTCGGCGGTCTCAAGCATCTCGAGATTGCGCGAATGCTCATTAACGGCGATTCGTATGCAGGCAGTACCCTGCTCGACAAATGCTCTACCAACCGCTCGTATCTCACTCGCTACATTGTCCACCGCGAGCCCGATCAGTGCGCGCCGGGCATCTACAACGACTTCACTGTCTCCACGCTTAACCTAGCCGCCGCTATCGGTAACAAGCTTGGCGGTGGCGAGCGTGCCTACCAGGAGCTATCTGACCATTACAGCGGTCCCGCGGCTCAAGCGATGATGTCGATTCTCGCCGAGTATGGCCTCGATAATCGTCTCTACGCCAACGCCCTGGGGCGCATTCGCAGCTCCGATGACCATAGCCCCCGCGAAAAGAGCACGCTCTTCCTGATGCTCTTTGTGGCGACGGGGGCGCTCGCCGATCCCGTCCAGGGCGTGGCGACCGTTGAGCGCTTTTGCGATAGCAAAACTGGCGGGCATTTTGGCACCACCGAGACCACCGTCGGCCGTAGTTTTTTGAGCAGCTTGGATCAACCGCGCGCCGTCGCTCCCAACCTCGGCTTGCTTAGGACGCACGCCGGAAACAGCGTTGACATGCAGATCCACCCCCTTACGCGTGACCCGCGCGGCACGGTAATTGGGTCCCTGCCCAAAACCTCGCCCAGCATCACCGATGTAGGCGCTGATGCATCGCGCGAGCATCTCCGCATTTGGCTCGAGGGTGGGCACTGGTACGCCCAGGGCCTTGGGTCGACCAACGGCACAGTGCTCGAATCGGGCGCGGGCGACGGCGATATTGTGATTGAGCCGCCGCGCGACCAACGCGAGCCCGGCAAGATCTATCCCCCGGTGGAAATCGAAAACAGTGACAGGCTCCATCTGGGTCTCTACACGACATTCCTTGTCATTGTGGACTAGCGCGGACGGCGATCGAAAGACGGTCGCCGTCCGTCTTTCATCTTCTACCCTCTGCGTCGTAAACGACAATACTCAGCGGTATACGCGAGCAGTGCGGCTATCATGGTACCTTACCGATATCCGCACTGCTCGCGCATACGCGCGGCAACCCATGCCAGACAAAGGAACGCCATGGATACTACCGATAGCGCCTATGGCGACAAACTCATCCGTCTCGATACGTTCGATACCGCCGTGGCAGTCGACCCCAGTGCCGAGGACGACGCCAAGCGTCGGTTTATGACGCTTATTCTCCAGACAACCCACCGCGACAACGGCAACATCGGGCACGTGCTGCGCGCGACCAACACGGGCGGCGAGGTCTTTGCCGTCAAGCTACTCAAGGACAACGCCATCCTTTCCCCCGCTGCCCCCGACCGCTCCGCCGAGCAATCGGCCGCTCACCTGGCCAACACCGCCGCGTTGTTCGAGGAGTACCGTCATCTGTGCACCGTCTCGCACCTGCGCGGATTTCCGCGCGTCTATGGCTACGGCTCTTGTGAGGATGACCCGCTCATCCTCATGGAGTGGGTCGAGGGCACCTCACTCAAGCAGGCGCTGCCCCTGCTTCCGCACGATGCCTCGGGCGGGCTGACCACCCAGATGGTCGCCGCCGTCGGAAACGCCGTGCTTCGCGCACTCCTGATGACCCAAGGCCTCGTGAATCCGGTCATCCATCGCGACCTGTCGCCTGCCAATATCATGTTCCGCACCACCAGCCGAACGCTCGAGCAGCAGATTGCCGATTGCTCCTTTGACCCCTGCCTCATCGACATGGGCTCCGCGACCATGGCTCTCGGCGACGACACGATCACCCGGCGCGCCGACATCTGGCGTTTTGCCACGCCCGCATACGCCGCGCCCGAGATGCTCACGCAGGATATCGAAGGCATCGCGGCCCTTCGCCGTTCGCCGGCAATCGACGTCTATGCGCTTTCGAGCATTCTGTACCAGCTCTACAGCGGTCGCAAACCGTTTGACTTTGAGTCGACGGACGCCGCTGCAACCGGCTCGTTCTATCTCGTAAAGACCAAGACCAAGCCGGTGCCGCTCGAGCCGCGCTGCGAGGGCGATGAAGCGCTCGTCAAGATCATCATGAAGGGTCTCTCAGTCGAGCAGTGCGATCGTCCCACCGAGCAGCAGATGCTCGAGGTGCTCTCGGCATACCTCACCGATGCCGAATCTGAGGGCCGCGAGGGCATAGGAGACGAGGCCGCAATTGAAATCGATTCCGGCACGCACCTTAAGGTCGACGTCGCCGGCGAGCGAGCGCGAGAGATTCTGGAGCAGGCCCGGCACGATGCCATGACCCGCCGCCGCTTTATTATCGGTGGCGTTGTCGCAGCCGTTGCGGGGCTCAGCGTCATTGGAGCGGCGACCCATGGCTTTGGCATCCCCGACTACCTGGACGGTATCCGCGGTACGCTTGACGACTACACTTGGGATCAGCTGCAGGAGATTTCGCTCAAGATTAAGGCCGCCGAGACCCGTAGCGAGGCACGCGAGATTGCCAAGCGCTATCATCTGCTCGATGCCGATGGGCATATCCCCTATCCGTGCACCAAGCGTGTCACGCTCACCAACGGACTGCAGGTTGGCGCGCAGCTCGTGGGCATCCGCCACGACGAGCTTCTAGACGGTACGGGCAAGGCAGGGTTAACGTTTATGTTCGACGCCGGCATTGCCGAGCGCGACGCTGCGGCTGAACCGCCGAGCGCCGGCTGGGCAGATTGCGAGCTGCGGGAATGGCTCGACGACGACGGCCTTAAGCTGCTGCCCAACGAGTTGCGCGCGCTCATTAAAGGGGTCAAGAAGGTCTCGAACAATGTGGGCGCCGCCAACAGTGCATCGTGTCTGAGCGAGTTGCCCGCAACCCTTTGGCTGCCCGCCATGGTCGAACTGTGCGGAGTGCAACCGCCCGATTCGTTTGCCGAGGGCTATCACTACCTGGCAGACATCTATAACGGCGAGGGCAAGGAGTATCAGCTCTTCCGCGAGCTCAAGGTGAGCCCGTATTCCACGAACGAGACGATGGTCCGCCAGTGGAAGGACAAGGACACCTGTTGGTGGGAGCGCACAGTGAGCCCCGACACATCAGAGAGCGAAGGCGCACTCTATTTGAATCGCGTGGGACACGACGGCGACGTCTTTACGTACGCAACGCCTGCGGAAAAGCCAAACAAGCGAACCTGCGTGATCCCCGGATTCTGTATCTAGGCGGCGGGAGTCTTGCCGTGACGGGATCCCACCCCGGCAATTGTCTCGATCTGTAACACTAGCTCGGCAGATACAGGTCTAGATGTTACAGAACGAGACAAACCCCAACCCCGCGAGACAACATCTCAATCTGTAACAGTAAGGGGTCAAAAACCTCTCTAGATGTTACAGATCAAGACATTTGAGTTGACCGCAGGCGCTCTGTCTCGATCTGTAACAGTTAGAGGTCATATTTGCTGCTAGATGTTACAGATTGAGACATTGAGTTTCCTGCCAACTGTTTGTCTTAATCTGTAACAAATACTCGGTAAAACGGGGTCTAGTTGTTACAAATCGAGACGTTTGGACTGTCACTCAACAGTTCGTCTAAATCTGTAACAACTATGGTTCAAAAACCGGTCCAGATGTTACAGATTGAGATGATTGGTTGGGACGGTTCATCGGCCAACCAACCACCCTCATCTGTAACGAAATGTCATACATTTCTTTCTGTACTGGACACCCCCAGGGGGTATGGGTGTATAGTATCGGCAGGTTAACAATTCCAACACCGAACCACGGAAAGGAGCAGCCATGGCTCAAGATAAGTTCGACGTGGGCGGCATGACATGCGCCGCCTGCCAGGCGCATGTGGACCGCGCCGTGAGCAAGCTCGACGGCGTCAAGAGCGTCGCGGTCAACCTGCTCGCCGGTTCCATGATGGTCGACTATGACCCCGCGCAGGTCTCCCCCGACGATATCTGCACCGCCGTCGACCGTGCCGGCTACTCGGCCTCGCCCGTCGATGCGGGCACCGGTGCCGCCGGCTCAAGCGGCAGCTCGCAGGCCAGGTCCGGCGCCGCCCATATGGAGTCGCCCACCAAAAAGCTGGAGGCCGCCGCCTCCGCCATGCGCACCCGCCTCATCATCTCGATCATCTTCCTCATCCCGCTGTTCTACATAGGCATGGGGCATATGCTCGGCTGGCCACTGCCCGGCGTCTTCACCGACCACACCCACAGCATGACGCTCGCGCTCACCGAGCTCGTCCTGCTCACCCCCATCGTCTACGTCAACGACGCATACTTTATCAACGGGTTTAAATCGCTCGCGCACGGCGCGCCCACCATGGACGCCCTCATCGCCGTCGGCGCCACCGCCTCCATCGCCTGGTCGCTCTACGCCATGTTTATCATGGCCGACCAGCTAGCCGCAGGTCAGGTGCACGAGGCCATGATGACGAGCATGGACAACCTGTATTTTGAGAGCGCCGGCACGATCCTGTCGCTGGTCACCGTGGGCAAATACCTCGAGACGCGCAGCAAGTCTAAGACCGGCGGCGCCATCGAGGCGCTCATCGACTTAGCACCCAAGACCGCGACCGTCGTGGCCGAGGACGGTATCGAGGCCACCGTCGACGTCGATGCCATTCTGCCCGGCCAGGTGCTGCGTGTGCGCCCCGGCGAGTCCATCCCCGTTGACGGCGTGGTGCTCGAGGGCAGCTCGGCCGTGGACGAGAGTGCGCTCACCGGCGAGTCCATCCCCGTGGAAAAGACCGCCGGCGACACCGTCAACGCCGCCACCGTCAACCGCACCGGTTCGTTTACCTTCCGTGCCACGCGCGTGGGCGCCGACACGTCGCTCGCCAAAATCATCCAGCTTGTCGAGGACGCCAACGCCACCAAGGCGCCCATCGCCCGCCTGGCCGACAAGGTCGCCGGTGTGTTCGTGCCCGTGGTGTTTGTAATCTCTGCCGTAACTTTTGTGGCGTGGATGGCGCTGACCGGAAGCATCAACGAAGCGCTTACCTCCGCCGTCGCCGTGCTGGTGATCAGCTGCCCGTGCGCGCTGGGCCTGGCCACGCCCGTCGCCATTATGGTCGGCACCGGCAAGGGCGCCGAGATGGGCATTCTGTTTAAGAGCGCCGAGGCGCTGGAGAACCTGCGCAGCGTGGGCACCGTAGTGCTCGATAAGACGGGTACGGTCACCCGCGGCAAGCCTGCCGTGACCGATATCGTGGTAGCCACGCGCGCCGACGGCTCGCCCGCCATGGGCGAAAAGGCGCTGCTCAAGCTGGCCGCTGCGCTGGAGCGCTCAAGCGAGCACCCGCTGGCCGAGGCGATTATGGCCGAGTGCGAGGCGCGCGGAATCGTCGCACGCATGGTCGAGGACTTTGCCGCCGTGCCCGGGCGAGGCGTTACGGCACGCGAGGGGCAGAACGCCATTGCCGCTGGTAATGTGCGTCTGATGGACGAGCTGGGCGTTACCGTGCCCGCGGGTCTTTCCGAGCAATTTGCCGCCGAGGGCAAGACGCCGCTGTTCTTTGCCAAGAACGGCGAGCTCGTCGGTACCATCGCCGTGGCTGACGAGGTAAAAGAAACGAGTGCCGAGGCAATCGCCGCGCTCCGCAAGCTCGGCGTCGATGTGCGCATGCTCACCGGCGACAACCGCGTGACGGCCGAGGCCATCGCCCGCCGCGTGGGACTGAGCAGCGAACAGGTTATCGCCGACGTCCTGCCCGCCGACAAGGAACGCCACGTGCGCGAACTGCAGGATGCGGGCGGCAAGGTCGTCATGGTGGGCGACGGCATCAACGACTCCCCCGCCCTAGCGCGCGCCGACGTGGGCCTTGCGATCGGTACCGGTGCCGACATCGCCAAGGAAGGGGCAGATGTGGTGCTCATGCGCAGTGACCTCATGGATGTTGCGCGGGCCATCGAGCTTTCGCGCGCCACGATCCGCAACATCAAGCAGGACCTGTTCTGGGCGCTGTTCTACAACGGCATCGGCATTCCGCTGGCGGCGGGCGTGTTCTTCCCGCTCACCGGATGGCAGCTCTCGCCGATGTTTGGCGCCGCAGCCATGAGCCTGTCGAGCGTGTGCGTCGTGTCCAATGCACTGCGCCTGAAATCCTTTAAGCCCAAGACGGCGCGCTGAAGCACCCGACCTTGCCCCTCAAACCGTCGCTCGCGTACCCAAGTACGCTTCGCTCCTCTTTCGGGGCAATCTCGGGCACCTCAGCGCACCTTTAAGATGACGCTGTTCACGACTAAACTGTCAGATATTCTCAATCGATAAGGAGTACACCCATGCGTTACACAATCAAGACTTCCGGCCTCATGTGCGGCCATTGCGACGCCACCGTCGAGACGGCACTGCTCAACGTTGCCGGCGTGACCGACGCCGACGCCGATCACGAGACCCAGACCGTCCAGGTGGAGTGCGCCGACACCGTGACCGCCGAGCAGCTCGCTGCCGCCGTCGAGGGCGCCGGCGAGAAGTTCCACGCCCTATCCGTGACCGCCGCGTAGCAGACGCCGCCTACTCAATCCTCAGAAGTTGCGGTGAAATACGGACTGTTGTGCCACCCTAGGCCTTTAAACGGTCCGTATTTCACCGCAACTGACGGGGACATCCGGAAGATCGACCAGAAACGAGGACCCGCCATGATGGCAGACCATAAATCGGTGACCCGCATGCTCAAGACGGCACGCGGCCAGATCGACGGCATCCTACGGATGGTCGAGGAGGACCGTTACTGCGTCGACATCTCCACGCAGCTCATGGCAACACAGGCGCTCCTCGCGCGCATCAACGCCGACGTGCTCAAGGCGCATATCGAGGGCTGCGTGACTTCGGCAATCGAATCGGGCGACGAGGACCTCAAAGCCGCCAAGCTCGCCGAGATCGAACGCGTCGTCGACAAGCTCTCCAAGTAATTGGGGCATTGGGGACAGACTTCTTTGCACCGTCTTGGTATTCCGGGGACAGGTATGTTTGCACCACATTGGTGCAGATTAACCTGTCCCCCTTGCTCTAAATCGGGTATAAAGGCGTGCAGCATATCGAACGAAAGGCAATTTGCATGAATGACTTTATGAAGGGTCGCAATGGTGCCGATGAACTCACCATCGTGATGGGTTTTGCCGGCATCGTCATCGCGATGATCGGATCGATAGCCCGCATCCAGTGGCTCAGCTGGATTGCCATCGCCGTAATCGTGATTGGCGTGCTGCGCGGCCTATCCAAAAATATCGACGCACGTCGTAAGGAGAACGAGGCCTTTGTCGCCGCGACTGCAAACGTACCCGGCTTGGGCAAGTTTGTAGCTAGCTTGGGCGGCGGAGCTGCAGCGGCCAACGCCTCGCGCGCAGCCGGTACTAGCAAGGAAGACTTTGAACGTGCCAAGCGCACAGCCAAGAAGATGTGGAAGGGCCGCAAGACCACGGCATACCTCAAGTGCCCCAACTGCGGCCAGATGCTCTCCGTCCCCAAGGGCAAGGGCAAGATCCGCGTCACCTGCCCCAAGTGCCACGCCAAGATGGAAACGCGCTCCTAGCCGCCGCACGCGGGACAATTAATCAGGTTTGTTTGTCCCAGTCTTAAGTATTTGTTCGAAAAAAGCCGAGGCCTCGCACTGAGACCTCGGCTTTTTTGATTATGACAAAGGGATTGCCCCTTTGTCACACCTATGCCACGCCGTCGCGGGCCAGCTCCTCGGCAAGCGCTTCGGCAGGCATGGCCATAATCGCGTCGAGCTCGGCGTCCACCTCGGGAATGCGCTTCACCTTGAGCTTGCGCACCAGATCGCCACGGCATATCACGTGCGTCGGCTCACGCAGTGCGCACAGGTCATCGAGCGGGTTCTTGCGCGTCACCAAGATATCGGCGGCCTTGCCGCACTCGATCGTGCCAGTCTCGCCGTCCAGCGCCAGCAGCTCGGCGTTGACTTGCGTAGCCGTATGCAGTGCGAAGGCGTTGCTCACGCCGACATACTTGGCAAAATAGGCCACCTCACGCCACATGTCGTACTGCGTCACGAACGGGCAGCTCGAGTCCGTGCCCAGGCCCACCTTAACGCCAGCTTCCAGTGCGGCACGGGCGCTCTCGATAATGCCCGAGCACACGATGTCGCCGTTCTTCTTTTGCGTATCGGTCGAATGGGTCTTTTCCGGGTCGAGCAACACAAACGGCAGCGCCGGGCTGATAGTGCAGGTAACGCTGGGCGCGCGATCCTCAAGCTGCGTGCCCGCGGCGCCGCGGTACAGTTCCAAGATCTCAGGAGTCATCGGGGCACCGTGCTCGATTGTGTCAACGCCGGCCTCAAGCGCGGCCTTCACGCCTTCGGTGCTCTCGACATGGGCCATAACCGGCAGGCCCACCTCGTGCGCAGCCTTGCACGCCGCCGCGGCAACCTCCACCGGCATACGCAGCACGCCCGGCTCGCCCACCTCGGTCGCGTCGAACACGCCGCCCGTCACGAACAGCTTAATGACGTCGGCACCGCGCGCATACAGGTCGCGCACCTGTTCGGCTGCCTCGGCGGGGGTATTTGCGACCTGCGCGAACAGCCCCGCACCATGGCCGCCCGGAACCGTGACGCCCGTTCCCGGCGCCACCAGGCGAGGACCTTGATACTTGCCGGCGTCGATGGCATTACGAACGGCGATGTCGGCAAACAGCGGGTCACCCGCACCGCGCACCGTGGTCACGCCACTTGCCAGTTGTTGTTGGGCGCTGCCCTTAAGAATATGGCGCACGATGGCGCGCCCCACGGGATTATCGAGCTTCTTCATCAGCGCGCCCGCATCGCCCGCCGAAACCGGCTTGCCCGAGCCGCACAGATGCACATGCATATTGATGAGACCGGGCATGAGATACGCACCCGCCAGGTCGATAACCTCGGCACCCGCAGGCGCCTGCGCCACAGCACTCGGCCCCATCCACGTGATGACACCGCGCTCAACGGCCACGGCCATGTCGGGCTGCGGCTCCATATGCTCCGAACCATCCAGAATGGTCGCATTGATAAACAACGTGGAACGATCGGCAGACGCCATATCGAGCTCCTCCCCCACGATTAACATGAACATTTGTCCATTATCACCTAGTCCCGCTGGATTGCTGCAGACACATCGGTTAACGGAGGGAAGAGGGGATGTGGGGGACGGAATACGTTGCAGTCCCACCCCAGCGACACCAGGGAAATGTCTCGATCTGTAACAGGTACAGGGTTGTTGGGCCCCTTGCTGTTACAGATCAAGACATTCGGTCGACGCTTCACCGGTTTGTCTCGATCTGTAACAGTTACGAGCTCAAATAACCTCTAAACGTTACAGATTGAGACAAAACCTCTCAGCGCCCATACCACTGTCGTCTCCACTCCTCAGCCAATTTCGCCTGCCGAGGAATACCCGCCAGCCTCATTTTCTCGACCAGCTTCCCCGGGTCTTTGAGTTCGTTAAACGTAAACCGAAGCACCTTATGCCCGAGCATTGTCAGATGGGACTCCCGTTGACGTTCTGCCACGAATGGGTCGACCGACTCCCGGCCCTCGTCGTTCTGCAAGGTGTACTTCCCCTTTCCGTCGAGCTCGCCGATGACACACGTCCCGTCCTCGAGCCGCCAAAAATAGTCGACGCGAAACACTTGGCTCGGATCGAGCGGGTCGCAAAACTCCACCTGCAGCTCCGGAACCGGAAAGCCGTACGCAATAAAGAACGCTCGGAACCGAGACTCGCCGCCGTTTTCGGACAGCCCGTCCGCATACGACGCAATCACCTGTGCCCTGCGATACCCTCGCCTGCCCTCGCGATCGGCGCGGAGGCGCTCGCACAAATCCCCACGTGATACGCCTTTCGCCCGCAGTGCAGAATCGGCAATCGCCAACCCGTAGGAGAACGGCACACGCAGCAAGCAATCATCCACCGTGCGCCAAAACGACGTCACCCGCACGCCATCGACACGCTCGAGCGCGCCCGCCATCTGCGGACGCAACAACCTACACCCGTTGCTCAACGTCACCGAACAACCCGTCTTAACAAGATAACGCGGCCCGAGCAGATCATTCGGCACCTCCAGACCCCGCAAAAGCGCCGCGTCATAACCCCAAAACGCCCAATCGGGATGAAACTCCGCAAGCCCTTTGATGGTACGCAGCGCTCGCTCCGCCGGCGTCAACGCATCCCAATCATGCTGAAAACAGAATAGGTGCGATTCAGGCTCCGCAATATCGTCTGTGCCCACATGGCGCCGCAGCCACATGAGCTCGGCATTGTCGTGCGTCACAAGCAGCACGCCTTGTTCAGCCGCCCCCCTGAGCCTAGCAAGCATCCTATTTCGCGCCAAGGTGTTACGTGTTGCATGCTTGTGTTTAAAAACGGTATTAGACACTTCCATCACCACCGCATCGGACAAATGGATCATCGTCACCGTTGCCTCCGCTGACAAATGTCTTGATCTGTAACAGTTACGGGCACAAGCAGCCGCCAAACGTTACAGATCGAGACGTTCGCGCAGCATGGCACCTCTTTGTCTCAATCTGTAACAGTTAGGTCGAATTTTGGCCTGTAGATGTTACAGATTGAGACATTCCCCCAACCAGGTTCCAAACGTCTCGATCTATAACAGTTAGACGTTCTCCAGGCCCCTAAACGTTACAGATTTAGACAAACCAGCGGCGCTCAAGCATTCGTCTCGATCTGTAACAGGTAGACCGGTTTCTTGCCCCTAGACGTTACAGATTGAGACAAAAAGGCAGAAGGCAAAGCAGGCGACAACTGCCCATCCCCTACTCCCATTCCTGTTCGTAGATGTTAAGGGACTTTACATAGCGCCCCTGGGCACCCATGATGTCGCGGACCAGCCTCAGAAAGAAGCTGATACACGAGGTGTCGAAGCCATCTTCCAGGTCTTCCGGATGGACGGCGCCAGGCCCGTCGACCGCCGTATCGCTCAAGCGCGCAATGTCGTAGAGGTAGAGCTGCCCCGCCGTCAGCCAAATATCGTCAACGCACGCGATGCGCACCGCAATCGCACCATCGCGCCAGTGCTCTTTTTGCACGATATGTGGGTCGTAGACATCAAAACGACGGTCGGTGCGCGTGTCGCGCAGCGCGACCATACCAGTCGCAGGATCCTTGTCCAAAATGCCAAAGCGCGAGAAATACTGCGTGTCGCGCACCTGTTCGAGCCGCCTGAGCGAAGCAGGCGAAAGCGACGCCGGCGGCTCGTCCACATACAGCTCAAACAGCGTCTTGCCATGGTAATAGGGACGCTCGAACAGCAGCCAATCGGTAAATGCCATGTTATAGGCCATGATTTCGCTTTGCGATGGTTCTTCGCAATAGCTGAGCCATGGATCGACTATCACTTCGAACTGTGTGCGCGCCGACTCCAAAAACTGAAACTTGCGCAGCATCCAAAACTGGGCCATGTCGGCAATATCGTTACCGACGGCTTCGTCCAGACGTCCCCGGTCCAAAACATGATTAGCCATGACATCCTCCTCAAACTGATGAACCTCAATTTGAGCTTACGAGGAGGGCTGGTGGTCGCCGCCAGCGCGGGCGAAATGAGCATCGGGTTGCAAACCAGATACTGACCAAACACTTGACAGGATACTTGCAGATTATACAAATTGCCACAAAATCGCAGGTAGAGCTAGACGAATCATCCGCGCCGCTGTCCGCAAGCAACTAAAGCCGCCACATAAACAGCAGAGCGCAACGAACGCAAACGTCAACAGGCAGGCAACCAGACGTCGGCAAACGAACAAAACGCTCGCAAACCCGCAAGGAGTGGCCCGGATGCCGGCACATAAGGAATGTCCCCAACTGCCGACACTTCGGGACATTCCTTATGCGCCGGCCGTTGGGGACAGCCCTTGCCGATTCGATTGTTGAGTAACTCCGTGATTGCCTTACAGCGCCAGGGTCTCGGCAACCTCGGCCGCGCAGGCGAGGGCATCGGCCATGGCGCTTACCACAAGCGAGCTGCCGTTGCGGGCGTCGCCGGCCACATACACCGGCGCGGCATCCGCAGCAACGCCATCCACGCGGGCTGCAAGGTGCGAGCCCTCGGAAGCCATCACGGGCAGCGGGCGGCCCGCCGTGGCAACGGGCACGCCGACAGCTTCGAACACGCCATGCTCGGGACCCGTAAAGCCACAGGCGATGAGCACCAGCTGCGCCGGCACCTCGTGCTCGGAGCCCGCAATGCGTTCGGGCTTGCCGGCCGACCAATCCAGATCGACCACGCGCAGGCCCGCGGCCGCGCCCTTCTTGTCCAGCAACACTTCGAGCGTATCCACGCCCCAGGCACGCATCTCGCCGCCCATGGCAGCGATAGCCTCCTGCTGACCGTAGTCGGTCTTCTTAACGTTGGGCCACTGCGGCCAAGGGTTGCTCGCCGCGCGCTTATCGGGCGCGGCCGGCAAGAACTCAAACTGGCGCACGCTGCGCGCACCCTGGCGCACCGCGGTACCCACACAGTCGTTGCCGGTATCGCCGCCGCCAATGACCACAACGTCCAGGCCGCGCGCGTCAATAGCGGGCTCGCCGCCGTCGAGTACCGACACAGTCGAAGCCGTCAGATAGTCCACGGCATACACCACGCCGGGAGCGTCAATGTTCGCAGCCGAAAGCCCGCGCGGGGCACGGGCACCAGCTGCCACCACAACGGCGTCAAAGCCATTGAGCTTAGCTGCCACCGCAGGGTCCGTCACATCGGCGCTCAGCTCAAACACAATGCCCAGCTCGCGCATGAGCGCCACACGGCGCTCGACCACGGACTTCTCGAGCTTCATGTTGGGGATGCCGTACATAAGCAAACCGCCCGGACGGTCGTCTCGCTCAAACACCGTCACGCGCGCGCCGCGACGCGCAAGTTCCCATGCCGCCACCAGACCAGCAGGACCGGAGCCCACCACGGCAACCGTGGGTGCACCCTCCCCTGCCGGCTCAAAGCGACGCGGACCGCCGTTTGCCCACTCATGGTCGCTGATCGCGCGCTCGTTATCGTGAATCGTCGTGGGCTGGCCGTCGACCGATCCCAAGTTACACGCGGCCTCGCACAGCGCCGGGCACACACGGCTCGTAAACTCGGGCATGGGCGAGGTGAGCGACAGGCGCTCGGCAGCCTCATCCCAGCGGCCGCGGTACACCAGCTCGTTCCACTCGGGAATCAGGTTGTGCAGCGGGCAGCCGCTCGGGCGCGCCTTGCCAAAGCTCGCGCCCATCTGGCAAAACGCCACACCGCACATCATGCAGCGACTCGCCTGGGCACGGCGCGCGTCGTCGTCGAGCTCCACGTACAGCGGATCGAAATCGCGGCTGCGCTCCTCCACGGGGCGCAGCTCATGGGTCACGCGATCGATATCAAGAAAAGCACCGGGCTTACCCATGGCACTTACGCCTCCTTCTTGGTCGAAGCAACAGAGCTGGCAGCCACGGACGCAGCACCCGCAGCACCGCCCGCAACATCGAAGCGAGCAACATCCGCGTCACTCGCGCGACCGGTCACAATGTCAAACGCCAGCTCCTCGGCCTGCGCATGCGTCTTGCCGACGGCCTCGGCGGCGGCGACAATCGCCAGCACGCGCTCGTACTCGGTCGGAATGACCTTCACAAAGTGTTTGCTCATCGTCTCAAAGCTGTAGAGCAGCTTAATGCCGCGCGGGCTCTGCGTCACGTCCACGTGCTCCTGGATGAGCTCGCGAATCTGCGCCAGCTCGCCGGCCGTCGGGGCTTTAAGCTCAACGCTCTCGTGGTTCACACGGGCATTGAGCGTGCCGTACTGGTCAAAGACATAGGCCACGCCACCCGTCATGCCGGCGGCGAAGTTCTGCCCGACCTCGCCCAGGATGAGCGCCAGACCACCCGTCATGTACTCGCAGCCATGGTTGCCGCAGCCCTCGACCACCACCGTGGCACCGGAGTTGCGTACGCCAAAGCGCTGGCCTGCCAGGCCGTTAATGAAGCCGCGGCCGCTCGTGGCGCCAAAGAACGCAACGTTGCCCACGATGATGTTCTCATCGAACTTGTAGGTCGCATGCGGGTTGGGGCGCACCGACACCTCGCCGCCCGAAAGGCCCTTGCCAAAGTAGTCGTTGGCGTCGCCGCACACGTTGAGCGTAATGCCGCGCGGCAGGAAGGCGCCAAAGCTCTGACCGGCCGAACCGTCGCAATCGATAGTGATGGAGCCGGCGGGCAGGCCCTCGGGATGCGCCTTGGTCACCGCGTTGCCCAAGATGGTGCCCACGCAGCGGTTGACGTTGGCGATATCGGCGCGGAAGCGAATCGGACGCAGGTGCGCACGGGCATCGGCCGTGTAGGGCACAAACAACGTGGAGTCGAGCGTCTTGTCGAGCTCGCTGTCCGCAGCCATCTGGGGCAGGAAGTGACGGCCGTCGGCACCCGGGATGTGGGCACCAAACTCACAGGTCGCGCTCGCCAGCACGGGCGACAGATCCAGCAGGTTAGCCTTGCGGTTGCCCGGGACCTCGATCTGGCGCAAGCACTCGGGATGGCCGACCATCTCGTCGACCGTGCGGAAGCCCAGGCTCGCCATGACCTCGCGCAGCTGCTCGGCAACAAAGAGCATAAAGTGCTCGACGTGCTCTGGCTTGCCGCGGAAGCCGCGACGCAGGCGGCAGTTTTGCGTAGCGATGCCGGCCGGGCAGGTGTCCTGCTGGCAGTCGCGCTGCATGAGGCAGCCCATGGAGATGAGCGGCATGGTCGCAAAGCCAAACTCCTCGGCACCCAGCAGGCAGGCGACGGCGACGTCGGTGCCGTCCATGAGCTTGCCATCGGCCTCGAGCACCACGCGTGAGCGCAAACCGTTTTGCAGCAGCGTCTGCTGGGCCTCGGCAAGGCCAAGCTCCAGCGGCAGACCCGCGTGCCAGATAGAGTCGCGCGCAGCGGCACCCGAGCCGCCATTGTGGCCGCTGATCAAGATCTTGTCGGCAGCGCCCTTGGCCACGCCGGTGGCGATGGTGCCGACGCCGGCCTCGCTGACCAGCTTGACCGACACGCGCGCGCCGGGGTTGGCGTTCTTAAG